>JBBPYD010000159.1:0-10325 GCA_038200305.1 Bryobacterales bacterium | reverse complement strand
TAGGGGAGCAGGACCTCCTGCGCCCGGAGTCCGTGGACAAGGCTGTTGAGCCGGACGGCTGCTTTGCCTTCGTCTGTTCGCGGTCCAGTGCTGTGTTGCGCATTGCGGCGATTGGCCGCGATTTGTGCTGGTGACGCCATGTGCTGCTCTCCTTTAGGTCCGGCAAACGCTTGCTTACGCGCGCGGCTCGGCTACTTAGGATTTAGCATGCGGCGGGGACGGGAAATTTGATTATGGGCGGAAGTGGTTGTTTTGAATGAAAGAAAGTTGAAAAAAGTTGTGAATCCGGAATCGGTCACTGGAAGGTAAGGGCCGCTGTGTTCGAAGTCATCCCGTCCACGGTCAGGTTGACGTTCACCGTTCCGGTTCCCTTCAGGCTTGCGGGCAGGAGCAGGTTAACGTGATCCAGTCCTGGAAACGCGGGTTGTGCGCCGGCGAAAATGACGGGAATCGCCTGGCTCCTAATCACGCCGTTGCAACTATTCTCGATATCAAACATCTCTATATCGAGGAAGATGGCAAAACGAACCCAAATCCGGCCGGATGCCAGCGGAGTTCACCTCTGGCTGCTGCTGTGGAAGGCCAGTAAGGCGGTGGAAGCGCATGCGCGGCGAAGCGCGAAAGCTACCGGCTTGTGCTTGAGCGATTTCGGGGTTTTGGAAGCCCTTCTTCATAAGGGACCTCTGCCGATCAGCGCCCTTGGGAAGAAAGTCCTGCTCAGCAGCGGGTCCATGACAGCCGCCGTGGACCGGCTGGAGCGGAGCAATTTTGTTGAACGGGCGGCGACGCCAGGCGATCGCCGCTCGCGCATCGTGCATCTTACGGAGAAAGGGTCGAACTTGATTAGCAAGATGTTTGCCGAGCACGAGCGCGACATGGAGCAGGTATTCTCATTTCTCGGCAAATCGGAGCGGAATGCGCTGGCGAACCTGCTGCGAAAACTCGGCCGGGCGGCCGAAGGAATGGCTGTTGAATAACGAAATAGGAGATGAACGAATGTCAGAACGAAAGAAAGTATTGGGTGTTTTTGGGGCAGCATCGCCACATTGGGTGGGGGATGGCTTTCCCGTCCGGACGGTGTTTCCCTCGCCAGACGTGAGCGATTTGAGTCCATTTCTGATGTTGGATTATGCCGGTCCCGCCAAGTTTGAGCCGTCAAACCGACCGCGCGGTGTAGAAGAGCACCCGCATCGCGGCTTTGAGACGGTCACAATTGCCTATCAGGGCAGCGTCGATCACCGTGATTCTGGAGGCAACTCAGGCAGGATCGATCCGGGCGACGTGCAATGGATGACGGCTGCTTCAGGCGTCGTGCATGAGGAGAAGCATGGCAAAGAATTTACCGCGAAGGGCGGAGACTTCGAGATGGTGCAACTCTGGGTAAACCTCCCTGCCGCTCACAAGATGTCCAAGCCACGGTATCAAGGGCTGGTGAGCGCGGAGATCCCGCGTGTGGATCTTGGTCCGGGAACTTACGCCCGCATCATTGCTGGCGAGCTGAACGGCGTCAAGGGCCTGCCAAAACCTTCACGCCGGTGAATGTCTTCGATGTCCGCATGGAAGCGGGCGGGAAGGGCGAATTGAGCCTGCCAGCCGGGCAAAATTCCGGCATTGTGCTGCTGCGTGGCGAGGTTGTTGTGAACGGATCGGCAACGTTGAAGGGCGCTGGGCAGGTTGCGCCTCTTAGCACTTCGGGTGAAAGCGTCCTGCTGGAGGCGAAGGCGGAATCGCTGGTTCTAGTTTTAAGCGGGGAACCAATTCACGAGGCGGTGGCCAGTTATGGCCCCTTCGTTATGAACACGGACGCCGAGCTGCGCCAAGCCGTTGAGGATTACCGCGCGGGCAAAATGGGCCGCCTGTGAGAACTCCGGCGTGCCGTGCCGATTGAGCCGCCGGGGCTGAACCGTTAATAATAGGGGGGCGATGCTTTGGAAGGGAAAGACATTTCGCGGCGAAATGCTTCAACACTCCCAAAGTTCCTCCCCTCAATCACGCGGCGGAAACACGGGGGGGCGGCTCAATGCGTTTTAGCTATTTCGAAATCGTCTGCTCTAGGGCCGCTGCCAGTTCGCCGGTGTAGAAGTCGAGTTCGCCGAGCCTTGTCTGGTAAGCCACGCGGCCGTCGATGCCGATCAGATAGACGCGGCTCGGCCACGCGGTGTACGCGCTTTCCACTTTTCCGTCCATTCCGTCCACCACCGCCGGATATTTCACGTTTAGTTTGCGGCGGCACAGCAGAGCGTGATCCTGCTTCTGTGTCAGCGTCGCCGCCACTGGTAATGCAATCCCAGCCCGCTCATTGATGGAGCTTTGCCAGTTGTCCGGCGCATGGGCTTCCCGGATGTAAACCAGCAGAAAAGGAATTTTGGTCCCATACTGCGTGTAAAGCCGATTGAGATCGGCTGCGCGGCCCCGGAACTGCGGGCAGGTGTAACTGGCAAATACCAGCAGCACCGGACTCTTCCCGCGATACTGGCTGAGGCCGATGCGCTCACTGGACCCGAGCCGCGGAAGTGAAAAGGCAGGCGCGACATCGCCGGGATGCAGACCGTCCACCGCCTCTGCCGGACGTTTCCGATGCCCAAGCGCCTCCGCGAGCGACTGATGAGCCTCCTCAGAAGCCGGGCGGATACGGATGGCCCGTTCCAGAAGAGGGCGGGCCTCGCCGTATTTTTGGCGAACCAACAGGATCTGAGCGAGCCGCAGGTTGGATTCGAAATCGTTCGGGTTGATCGCAAGTTCCTGGCGGAAAGCTTCACTCGCGCCGTCCGGATCTCCCATTTGCAACACCGCCTGTCCATAGTAGGAATGCAAGGAAGGCAGTTGCGGGTCCAGTGCGATTGCTTTCGTGAATTCACGGGCGGCCTGGGGGAAATCGCGGGCCTGAAACATGCCGGTTCCCAACAGAAAGTGACCTTCAGCGGAATCGCCATTGCGCAGAATGCGATCAAGCACCGCCTGCCCCTGCTCCAGGCGCCCGCCGCGAAGCAGCGCGGTTCCAAGCAAATAGTTCAGCGCCCGATCACCGGTGTTTCCTGCCTCAAGCGGGATTAGGATATCCGCGGCCTTTTCGGGAGACCCCGACAGCAGATAACAATCGGCCAGCAGCAAAGCCGGGTTCTTATCCTCCGGGCGGGCGTCATGAAGTTTGGAGAATTCCGAAGCCGCCGCGGAAATTTGTCCGGATTTGTAATAGGACAGGCCAAGGTTGAGCAGAATCGGCGAAGCAGCGGCGGGCGGAGCGGATTGGAGAGCGATCCGGTATTGCTCAATCGCTTCCTCATACCTGCCCAGGTGTGCCAAGGCCGCACCTAAGTTAGACCGGGCTTCCACGTTGCCGGGCTGGCCGGAGAGACAAGCCTTATAACCCCTTATGGCTTCCTCAAATTGACCAGCCCGGTGCAGCCCAACCGCTTTCATGCAATCCGGCGGCTGTAGGCCCTGCGCCCACATAAAAGAACTCAACAAAACCAAGAGCGCAAGGCGGTAAACCATAGTTCCCGAAATAAACGGTGACACAGAACCTATATCGTAAATGTTACACCCGAATTAGCAACCGGGGAGTAAGAATCTAATTGCAGTACGGTTAATTCAGGTTTATACTTCTGAACAGCGCTTTGGTACTCCTATGAAAACTGGACAAATCTTCCTTGCCGCAATTGCATTCCTGGGCCTAATGGCCACGAACCTTCCGGCGCAGTCGATTTTCGCAACCTTAACGGGGGTCGTTTCCGATCCGTCGCAAGCGGTCATCGGACAGGCGGCCGTGAAGTTACGCGACGAGCAATCGGGCTCTCTGCGTGACACCGTCACCAACAGTGACGGTTATTTCAGCTTCGCTTCCGTGCCGGTTGGCGCCTATACGCTGACTGTCGAGGCGAAGGGCTTCCAGCTCTATAAAGGCACCGGCATTAGCTTGGGTGGCGGCGAGAAACGGAATGTAAACGTCACGTTGCGAGTGGGCACCACTGGTGAAACCGTTGAGGTCACCGGAGTGGCCGACTCTCTTGTGCCCGTCGACTCGGGCGAAAAGTCGTCCACATTGACCACCAAAGAACTGCAGAATTTCGTGGAGGTCGGCAGCAACGCGGCTGAGTTCCTTAAGATTATGCCAGGATTTGGTATCCAGAATGGCACGTCGAACAAGGCGAACTATACCGGTGAAACTATCGGAATCAATGGCAACGGCGACGCTGGCAGCCAAAGTCCGCTAAACAATGCCTACTCCTATAACGGACTGCCCGGCAATTCCCTGGACATCACCGCCGATGGCGCGCACGTTTCCGATCCAGGTTGCAATTGCGACACGCCTGTCAACCCGAATTCGGATATGATTGCCGAGTTTCAGGTGAAGACGTCGAATTTCAGCGCCGAGAACCAGAAGGGACCAGCGGTTGTGAGTTCGGTGGCGAAGTCCGGGGGCAAGGATTTCCATGGATCGGCGTTCCTGTACGCCAGGAACTATGCGCTAAACGCGAATGACGCCCTGTTCAACTCGACTGGCCAAACGCGGCCACAAAATAAATACTATTATCCCGGCGCGACCATTGGAGGCCCCGTACTGATCCCTGGGACGGGCTTCAATAAGCACCGTGAAAAACTGTTCTTCTTCACCGGTTACGAGTACTTCTATCAAGTTCTGGATACGGGGTTGCTGCGGGCTACGGTTCCTACCCCGGCCATGATCAATGGCAATTTCTCGCCGTCGGAAGTTGCGAAGCTCGGAAACACCACCCAGTCGGGCGGCCCCCCGGACAGGTCAACCAGGCTCTGTTCCCAGGCGGAATCATTCCGGCTTCCAGAATCGATCCCAATATGCAGGCGCTGCTGAAGCTCTATCCCGCCCCGAACGCCGATCCCAACACGAGCGGCGGCTATAACTACACACAGGCGGAAACGTTCAACCAGAACAACATCCAGTGGATGTCGCGCGTCGACTACAACATTAGCGACAACACAAAGCTTTTTGTCCGGTATAACCTGCAGCGTGAGACCCAGCAGTTCCCGGTCGGCCTCTGGTGGCGCAATGGAAACCAGGTCCCCTATCCGACTCCGATCCAAGGAAAGAACCGCTCCGACTCCGTGACCGCGTCGCTAACTCATGTGTTCAGCCCGACCATGACGAACGAATTCGTTTTCGGCTACACCTTCATCGGCTTCCCGAATGTCTTTGAAGATCCCTCTAAGGTGGACCGTACGAAGGTCGGCTACAACTATAAGGGGCTGTATAAGAATGGAGTCGCGCAGATTCCGTCCTTCGGCGGCGGCCAGGAGTCGGCGCTCGTTTTCAACCCCGGCGGTTTCGAAGCGGGCGGTCCGGTTTCGGGTCTCTACGCGAACAAGTACATGCCGAGCTTCAGCGATACGTTCTCAAAAGTCTGGGGCACCCACACTGTCAAAGCCGGCATCTTCTGGGAATGGATCCGGAACGCTCAGCCTGCCAATAACAACACTAATGGCAGCATCGGCGTAAGCAAGAACAATTCCAATAGTACGGGCAACGAATTTGCGGACCTGCTCACAGGCACTCTGAACAGCTACACCGAAACATCCTTCAACCGGATCAATGATATTGCATACTCGACCTATGAGGGTTTCGTGCAGGATTCCTGGAAGGTTAGCAAGAGGTTGACGCTAGAGTTCGGTCTCCGCATTACCCACTTCACTCCCTGGGGCGACCGGCTTGGGTTCGGCTACTCGACTTTCGATTACTCAAAGTACAATTCGAGTTGCACGCCTACCCAGTACTGCGGATTCGTTTGGAACAAGCGCGACCCGAACGTTCCCATCGGCGGATTTCCTACGAAGGGCGCATTCTACCAACCGCGATTCGGCGTAGCGTACGACCTGTTCGGCGAAGGCAAGACCGTCCTCCGCGGCGGATGGGGCCGGTATTACTACCATTCGCCCCAGTTCACCAGTGGTCTGGACGTCTCAGCGGGAGTCCAGAGTATCACTCTCAACAACAACGTAAACGGAGTGCCACTGATGGCCAGCCAGTTGGACACCATCAATTTCAGCAGCCAGGCGCTCTCCCCGGCGGCCGTAGACGGTAAGGACGACAGACAACCCTATACCGACAGCTATAGCTTTACCGTTGCGCAGCGGTTGCCATGGTCGAGCATCCTGGAAGTCGCCTACGTTGGAAACCAGACCAAACAGGTGTCATACAACGGCGGAGCGGGTAGCAATATCAACCTGGTTCCGGTGGGCGCGCTGCTGGCATCGAAGAATGGCGGCGTGGATCCAAACAGCCTCACCGCGAACGACTTCCGTCCGCTGAAGGGCTTCTCCGATCTAGGTATCGCGACAAACGGCCTGTATGCGAACTACAACGCATTGCAAGCGACGTGGACGCGCACCAAAGGGCGATACGTCATCAGCATGAATTATGCCTACGGGAAGGCGATGGGTATCGTGAATCCGGCTCTCGATTCTTTCAACCTGAACAACGATTATGGAGTACAGCCCGCCAACCGCACGCACATCTTTAATGCGGCCTACTCGATTGAATTGGGCAGGTTCACCACGAACAGGATCGGGGGCGGTATTATTAACGGCTGGCAGCTCTCCGGCATCACGCAGCTTCAGAGCGGAGCTAACCTTTCGGGCTTCAGCAACAACAACAACTTCAATCTGAACACGAACGCCACCAAGATCCCAGGCACCAATTTCAACGTGAGCAACGTTTCCATCCTGGGCACGCCCAATATCCAGCTCAACCCGTTGGTGACGTGCGATCCCACCGCGAATCTCGGGCCGCACCAGTTTATAAACCCGAACTGCTTCAGCTTACCGACGCAGATCGGTCAGAATGGACCGGCGGTTCTGCCGGCCATCTACGGACCGGCTTTCTTCAACTCCGATCTGGGACTCTTCAAAAACTTCCCGATCAAGGAGAACATGAAGTTTCAGCTCCGCTTCAACGCTTATAATTTTCTCAACCATCCGTTATGGTCCTTCAACGGAGGCAATCTGAATCTTGGATTCGATCCGGCCACCGGAAAGGTGAATACTTCCAACTTCGGGACTGTCACTCAGAAACAGGGACACCGCGTGATTCAGATGGCGGCCAAGTTCTACTTCTGATCGCGTTCTGAGGATTGATTGCAGCATAGAGGGGGCGTCTCGCGTGGGACGCCCCTTCTCTCTTTAGCGGACGGAGCCGTATGATAAGAAGGGTTCCCATGTTTCGCGCCGCAGTAATCCTGTTAGCATCAAGCGCCTTTGCTTCTCAGCCTCCGGAAGAACTCCTGAAGCACGCCATTGCCGCCCACCAGAGCGGCGACATCGATACGGCTATCCGGGATTACCGGGCCTTCCTGAAGGTCCAGCCCTCGTCTCCCGGCGTGCGCTCGAATCTGGGAGCGGCGCTAGCTCGCAAGGGTGATTTTGAGGCAGCCATTGACGAATACAAGAAAGCCCTGGAGCAGGCCGACAACACCAGCGTGCGGCTCAATCTGGCCCTGGCATACTACAAAACGTCGCAGATTGTGCTCGCAGCCACAGAGCTGGAGAATGTCCGCCGCGTGCAACCGGCGAACCGGCAGGCGGTTCTGTTGCTTGCCGACTGCTACCTCCGCCAGGGCGAGAATGCGAAAGTGGTGAGCTTACTGAATCCCATTGAAAAGCAAGCCGACGCCGGCATGGCCGTCTCCTATTTGCTAGGCACGGCGCTAATTCGCGATAACCAGGTGCAACGGGGGCAGGTCATTGTAGACCGCATTCTCAAGCAAGGGGATTCCGCTGAGGCCAACCTGCTGCTGGGAACTACCAAGATGCAGGTCAACGATTATTCCGGCGCGCGCGAAGATCTTGCCCGCGCCGTGAAGCTCAATCCCAAACTGCCCGGCGTCTATTCTTATTACGGACTGGCCCTTCTGGTCACCGGCGACGTGGCTGGCGCAACGGAAGCGTTTCGATCGGAGTTGAAAACAGATCCAAACGACTACGCGGCAAATCTGCAGTTGGGGTCGCTTCTGCGGCAAGAGCAGAAATACGAAGAAGCGCGGGCGTATTTCCGGCGTGCTCTGCAGGTGCGGCCGGGTGACGCGGCGGTGCGCTATCAGGCCGCGTCCATCGATTTGACACAGGGCAATCTGGAAGCAGCTGAAAAACAGCTTGAGTCGATTGTGAAGGAAACGCCGCAGTTCACGGAAGCGCACGTAACGCTGGCCACGGTCTATTACCGTCAGAAGCGGAAAGCCGAAGGCGACCGCGAGCGCGCCATTGTTCAGAAGTTGAATGCAGACGCGCAAGCCAGGCAGCCGGGTGTCAATGCGCAATGAGCATCTCATATTGATCGCCGCTGTTCTGCTGTCCGTGGCGCCTAACTGTGCGGCACAGGAGGAATGTGCGGGTTGCCACCGCAAGCAGGCAGAGGTGCATTCACCAACGCCCATGCGGCACGCCATGGAAACGGCGGAACAGTGCGGCATTCTCCGCGCGAATCCCAAACTCGCCTTCCGCGATGGTGCGTATTCTTACCAAATCGTTCAAGAGGGCAACCGCAGCATCTATACCGTTACCGACGGAAAGACGGCCATCACAGCGCCCATCGATTGGGCGTTCGGACTCGGCAAAGCCGGCCAGACGTATGTGTTCCAGCGCAACGGTGTCTTCTATGAGAGCCGTGTGAGCTATTATCAAGCCATCGCCGGGCTCGATCTCACCTTGGGCGCTCGCAACACACAGCCTAAGGACATTGACGACGCCGCCGGCCGCGCCATGGACGCACAAGGCACAAGCGAGTGTTTTGGCTGCCACTCCACAAACGGGATCTTCCAACGAAAACTGCACATCGATCCCATGATTCCCGGCATTCAGTGCGGCCGTTGTCACGAATCGGCCCAGTTGCATGCCCAGGCGGCGAAGGCCGGCGATACGCGGAGTTCGCCGATGAAGAAGTTATTTCAACTCACCACGGAGGAGACCTCGGATTTCTGTGGTCAATGCCATCGCACATGGGCTCAGATCGCGGCCGGAGGTCCTAGCGGGATCGGTAATGTCCGCTTTCAGCCGTACCGTTTGGCCAACAGCAAATGCTACGACGCAACGGACAGCCGCATCAGTTGCGTGGCCTGCCATGATCCGCATCAAGCCGTAATCGCCACGCCACAGCCGTACACGGCCAAATGCCAGGCGTGCCATTCCACTGCCGCGAAGTCCAAAATCTGCCCGGTTGCAACCGGTGACTGCGCAACCTGCCACATGCCAAAATACGATTTGCCCGGCACGCATTTCCGTTTCACGGACCATCAGATCCGTATCGTCAAAGCCGGCGCGCCGTACCCGAACTGACATGCGACTCACCCGCCGCCAGATATTTTCTCTCGCCGCTGGATACGGCTCTCATGGATTGCTGCGCGCGGGCAAGGAAGCAGCGCCGCTGTTCGAAGAAATTCCACCATCGGCAAGCGGCATCGCGTGGGTGCATGACAACGCGATGTCGGATGAGCGCTATTTGCCGGAAACGCTCGGGCCGGGCTGCGCGTTTATCGACTACGATAACGACGGTTGGATGGACATCTACCTGGTCAATAGCGGCTCTAGCGACTTCTATCATCCAAAGACGCCAGTGCGGAATGCGCTCTATCGCAACAATCGCGATGGCACGTTCACAGACGTTACGGAAAAGGCCGGCGTCACGGGCGGAACCTTCGGCATGGGCGCCGCCGTCGGCGATTTCGACAACGACGGATTCCCCGACCTCTTCGTCACCGCCTACGGCGCCTGCATTTTATATAAGAATAATGGGAACGGCACGTTTACCGATGTGACCGCGAAGGCCGGCCTTTCCACTCCCGGATGGACCACCAGCGCCGTCTGGTTCGACTACGATAACGACGGCAAGCTCGACCTGTTCATCTGCAGCTTTGTCGATTACGGAAAAGACCATCATTTCTCCTGCGGCGATAACAAGCTGGGACATAAATATTACTGCATCCCACGAGTCTTCCAGCCGACCGCGAACTTCCTTTATCACAACAACGGAGACGGAACGTTCACCCAAGTGCAACAAGGGACCGGTATCGCGCGAGCCCTGGGCAAGGGCCTTGGCGTAGTCGCGACCGACATCAACAACGATGGGCGCATGGACCTCTTCGTCGCCAACGACACCGTGCAGAATTTTCTGTTCGTCAATCGCGGCCCCGATGCGCAAGGCAAGACCAAGTGGGAAGAGATCGCTTTAGAAGCGGAGGTCGGCTTCAGCGTCAACGGGCAACCCCGCTCCGGCATGGGGGTGGATGCGGCAGACTGGAACAGCGACGGCTGGCAGGACCTCTTTGTATCGAACGTGGATCAGGAAATGTTCTCGCTGTATC
>JBBPYD010000158.1:0-26497 GCA_038200305.1 Bryobacterales bacterium | reverse complement strand
GTAAGGCGACGATGCCCGCAATCTGGCGGGCTGCGCTCGCCGCCTAATCGGAACGGCTCGCAATCTAACAGGCGAGATTGGACAAAAGTGCGCCAACTGTGAATTTGCACCAAAGCCCTTTATATCTGGCCGGCGAGGTTTAGGTCTGATGGGTCCAACCGGAAGCGTGTTCAACACCATCAATCCTGCAAACGCCCAGACACTCACGACCGTTTCCACTCCCGATTTCTATGGCGCGCTAGCGGTCCGTCCCGGCGATGGGGTAATTTTTGGAGGAACAGGCGATCAGCACCAGCTCTTCACTATTAATCCGGCCACCGGTGCGGCGACTCTGCTTGGAGACACCGGGCTGACCTTCATCGGCGATCTCGACTTCCGGCCGGTTCCGGAGCCTGGCAGCCTTGCACTATTCGGACTGGGAGCACTCGGCATGATCGGTTGGAGGACATTGCGCCACGCCGTCCGGCGCAGGTAACTGCTGCGGTTGCGATATAGTTAACGCATGAAATTGCTGCTTCTTGGCGGCTCACTACTGTTCCTGCTTCCGCTGTTGCAAGCCGCTCCACCGTTGCGGGTTGGTGTGGCCGGGCTGGTCCATGGGCACGTACGCGGATTTTTCAGTCGTTCTCTTGCGCGGCAGGACATTCAGATTGTCGGGATCGCGGAGCCGGACGGCAAGCTGGCTGCGAGATACGCCACCGAGTACAAATTGGACGGTCATCTGCTTTCGACCGGGCTGGAAGAGATGCTGGACCGCGCCAAACCCGAGGCCGTCGTAGTTTTCACGAATACTTTCGATCACCGGAAAGTGGTGGAAGCATGTGCAAAGCGTGGTATCCACGTGATGATGGAAAAGCCGCTGGCCGTGAGCCTGGACCATGCGAACGCCATGGCGGCAGCGGCGCGCGCGGGCAAGATTCATGTTTTGGTGAACTATGAAACCACGTGGTATCCCAGCAATCTGGCCGCGTGGTCCATCGTCAAGGACCAGAAGGCGATCGGCGATATCCGCAAGGTAGTGATCCACGATGGGCATAAAGGACCGAAGGAGATTGGGGTTCCTCCGGAATTCTTTGGATGGCTGACCGATCCGGCGCTAAATGGGGCGGGCGCACTGTTCGACTTCGGCTGTTACGGCGCGGACCTGATGACATGGCTGATGGACGGACAGAAGCCGCTGGCCGTCACGGCGGTGACGCAGCGGATGAAGCCCGATATTTATCGGCGGGTGGATGACGAAGCGACGGTGGTGCTGGAATATCCGGGGGCACAGGGGATTATTCAAGCGTCGTGGAATTGGCCTTTCGACAGGAAGGATATGGAAGTGTACGGGCAGACCGGGTATGTCCAAACGGTACGGGCCGATGGAATCCGGCTGCGGACTGCAGGCAAGCAGGAAGAGCAGATGACGGCTAAGCCGATCGAAGCGCCCTTCAACGACCCTCTCAATTATCTAGCGGCTGTGGTGCACGGGACGATCAAGCCGGCGGGTTTATCGTCACTCGAAACCAACGTGGTGGTGACGGAGATTCTGGATGCAGCCCGGCAATCGGCGGCTATGGGCAAAACGGTCCGGCTTGCAGCCAATTCGGCCCGCAAGTAACCTTGATCAGACGGCTTTCGGCAGTTGAAATTCGGCAAGCAGAGGAAGGTGATCGGAAGCCACCATGGCGGTCAGGCTGCGATGCAGGTACACGCGGTCGAGGACCAGAGAGTTGTCGTAATAGATGTGATCGAGATGCATGAAGGGGAGAAGGCCGGGGTATGTTTTGGTGCGCTGCAGATGCAGCTGGATGTCGGCACTCTCAAATTCCGCGGTGAGTAGCTGGGTAACCAACCCCCTGGTCCATTCGTTGAAATCGCCGAGGACCAGGCGCGGCCCTTCAAACTTGCGGCTGCGGAGCAACTCCTCTTCAAGTAGCTTGCGCGCCTGATGACGCCGTTCCAGAAACGCGGTTCCTAGATGCACGTTGAAAAGGTGCAGAACGCTGCCGTTCTCAAGCTCAAGATCGGTACGCAGGCAGCCGCGCCGTTCGCGGCCCGGAACGCTGACGTCATAGTTACAGCTCGAACGCACGGGAAACCGGCTCAGCACCACATTGCCGTAGGAGGCTCCACGTAATCGCCGGTTCTCTCCTAGGGCACAGTGCATGCCTAGCTCATCGGCCAGAAAGCGTGCCTGATCCCGTCCCTCGGCCTCTCCTTCCAGACTGAGCACCTCTTGCAGGGCGATGATGTCCGCGTCCAGTTGACGAAGCACCTCGACAATACGGGCGGGCCGGACACGGCCATCCATACCGCGGCATTTGTGGATATTGTAGGTCGCGGCGCGCAGGGACGCCATCGCTATTCCTGGCGCTCGATGAGCCAGCCCAGGCTTTCGTGCATGCGCTCCCAGATGGGGCGGCAGCGCCATTGCTCGTAGGTGATCTCGTCGCAGCAAGCGAGGTCGCGAACAAACTGCGCATTTAACCTCTCGGCGAGTTGAGTATCGCTGGCCGCGAGATTGACTTCGTCGTTAATGCTGAACGACCGGTGATCGAAGTTGGTAGAGCCGACCGCGGACCACAGGTCATCAATGACGAGCGACTTGGTGTGGATCATGGAGGGTTGGTACTCGTAGATCCGGACCCCGGCTTTGAGGAGGTCGCCGTAAAGCCGGCGGCTGGAGCGGCGAGTCAAAAGATGATCGCTGTGTTGACCGGGTGTGATGATGCGGACGTCCACTCCGCGATTACGGACGGCACAAATGATTTCTTCACGGACACTCTGGTCGGGGAGGAAGTAGGGCGTGGTGATGCGAATCGACCTGGCGGCCGAGGCGAGTAGAACCTGGAAAAGGAGTCTGCCTCGGGTAGACTGGCCAGCGGACGGAGTACTGTCCACGATCATGAAATTCGATTCTGCATCGACCTTAGGAAAGGTGAAATAGGCCTCGCCAGTTAGGATTTCGCCGGAAGCCTCGAGCCAATTTTCAAGAAAGGCCGCCTGCATGGCTGTGACGGCCTCACCCTCCACGCGAAACATAGTGTCGCGCCAGCGCGGTATTTTTTTGCTGCTCTTGTACCAATGATCCGCGAAGCCGGCGCCGCCCAGGAAGCCGGTTCGGCCGTCCACGATGATCAACTCCCGATGCGTCCGGTTGTTGAGCCGCGAAAGTGTATACCAGCGGACGGGGTGATACCACTCGACGCGCCCGCCGGCGGAGCGTAACCGCGTGAAGTAGCTGTCGGGCGTTGCAAAGGATCCGATCGCGTCAAGAACCACGTTGACGCACACCCCGGCCTCGGCGCGTTCTGTAAGGGCGTCGATAAATCTATAGGCAACCTCGCCTCTCTGGAAGATGTAGGCTTCAATGTTAATGCTTCTAGTAGCGCGCCGGATCGCTTCGAGCTCGGCTTCGTAGAAGCATTCGCCATTCGTGAGAACTTCGACGCGCGTGTTGCTGTGCATCTCAGAATCGGCCAGGGCGGCAACTACGGTTCGGAAACGCTGAGAATCGAGCGGGTGGGCGGGCCTTTGTGTAATTCTGTACTTCAGTGAGGGCTCAAAAAAGAGAAGGAAAATGCTCAGGGCCTGTAGCAGAATCGCTGCAATCGCTACCCCAGTGAAGACAGAATCCGCCACACAAAGCACCCCTTGTACATAGACGCTCCATGTGGGGTAGCTGTTTCAGATTAGGACTTAGTTCATCTCACGGAAATCATCCATTGGGAATTCATCCTCGACCGCTACCGCCCTCTGGGTCACCGGACTATGTTTGATAATCCTTGTGACCGCCTTTTTCATGATCGGGCGAGGGGCATGGCCGATTGGTTTGGGAAGCCGTTTTCGCGAATTCTGAGGCCTTGCTATTGCCCGCGCGGATTGCTCACCGCTTTCCAGCATTTCATGAAGCCGGCGGGCAATCAGATTTAATGCTTCGGCCTGGGCGGACATTTCCTCGCTGGCTGCCGCACCCTGCTCCGCATTGGCGGCAGTGCTCTGGGTCACCTGCTCCATTTGCAGAATGGCTCTTGAAATCTGCTCGATACCGCGCGTCTGCTCCTGACTGCCGTGGCTGACCTCATCCACCAATGTCTTGACATTGGTTGTGTTTTCGGTGATGCCCTGTATGACTTCGGTGACTTCATTCAGCTTTTCGCCGCCTTCGGTCGTCTTGGCGATCGATTCCTCAATGAGTGACGCGGTGTCTTTAGCTGCCTGGGCGCATCTTTGAGCGAGGTTTCTTACCTCGTCGGCGACGACAGCGAAACCCATGCCCGCTTCTCCGGCTCTGGCCGCTTCCACGGCGGCGTTCAGCGCGAGAATATTTGTCTGGAAAGAGATCTCGTCTATGACTTTGATGATTCGGGAAATCTTATCACTCGATGCATTAATCTCTTTCATGGAGTTGACCATCTGGGCAAGGGTCTGGTTCCCTTTCCGCACTTGAGCATCCACCTTGAGCATCACCTGGGCCGCAGTGCTGGCGTTTTCAGAGTTTTTCCGGGTCATTGAGGTGATTTCTTCGCTGGATGCCGAAGTTTCCTCAAGGGAAGCCGCCTGTTCCGAGGATCCCTGTGCCAGAGACTGGCTGGATGCAGATACTTGTACGGAGCCTGCTGCCACCCGCTGCGCGGCATTGGCCATCTCATGAGCGATGCCGCCAAGTGACGCGCAAATTCTCCGGACGATGAAGAATACGACGGCTGAAAGAAGAAGTGTGAAGCAGAATAACGCTTCGATAAGCGAGTAGCTGGCTGACGCCGTTGCTTTGCTCGCTTCCATGGAACCCGCCAGCGCAGCGGATTGCTTTCCGGCGAGGACGGCCGTCAGCCTTTTCATTTCTTCGATCTTTGGCAGACTCCGGTCCACCAAATACCTGGCGGCTTCCGGATACTTCGTCTGTCCAATCAGCGTCATTAATTGCTCATGCATGCCGAGGGCGGCGGTGAATGACGCGCGGAGACTTTCAAAATCGTTACGTGCTTCCGGCGTTTTGAGCAAAGGTTCCAGATCGGCCACATTTGCACTAATCGATGCGGACGTGGCTTGGAACTCTTGCTTTAACATTCCAACAGCCTGAATCTCGTTCAACACGGCGCGCAACACCAGCGCGCGTTCGAGCGATCCCATTTCCGACTCGCCTTCGGCCAGTTTCGCCGACAGATATCTGGCCTTTGCCGTCCGGTTGACGATCTGATCCATATCGCTGGTCAGATTATCGATGGCCAACGCGGCTGAGTACCCGAGCGCAAGGGTGAGTACGGCCATCGCTGCCAGTGACGCGTATAACTTTTTCCCGATAGTCCACGGCCCCATCGGGTTCCCTCTGTCACCAACACGATTTACCCGCGGTTCCATGCGCACCAGGATCTTATCGGATGAGGTGCCGGAAGTATTACCGCGCCATCAAGGTTTTGAGACTGCGGGCAACATAATGAAGCCCGCTCCAGACCGTACTGGCGGCGGTGGTCCAAATGAGAGCTGTCGCCAATAGCGACGGGATCGCAAAAGAGACCGCGCAACTGGTCAGGAGCGTCAAAGCCGTCGCTATCTCAAGAGCCGTGTTGATTTTGCCCCAAATAGATGGCGGAAAGTTACGGAAGCGGGTGAAGGCAAGGGCAGACGCCACCATTGCCAGGATGAGCAAATCGCGCCCGATAATCAGCCACACCAGCCAGCCGGGAGCGAGGCCGGCCAGCGTCAGAGAGAGGTAAACCGCCGTCACCAGAAACTTATCCGCGATGGGGTCGAGATAGGA
Organism: Bryobacterales bacterium; assembly: GCA_038200305.1. Classification (GTDB taxonomy): domain Bacteria; phylum Acidobacteriota; class Terriglobia; order Bryobacterales; family Bryobacteraceae; genus JANXXV01. The sequence goes on along the minus strand of JBBPYD010000158.1, from coordinate 20,751 downwards.
GCCCAGTTGCGTTTGCCAATGAAAGCGGCGAGCCAAAAACCCATCGGCTCCATCGCTGACGCCGGCAAGCGCGATCAAGGCAAGCGCAGTACCGCAATCCCGGTTGAGAATATCCTGAACGATAAAGGGGATCAGCACCAGACGTGCGTAAGTCAGCAGATTAGGCGGGCTGAGCGCGCTTTTCAACACAAATCTTTTTAACACTATCAGGAGACGAGGGCGTGGGTGACGCGCGTGGCGAGCTGGTCGAAGCTCAGTATTTCATACAACGAAGGGTCCGACATGATCTTTTTTACCAGCGCGGCATGCATCGCGTGGCCGGCCCGTTCGGCGATCACGTGCCCGAGCAGCGGCTTACCGATCAAGGCAAGATCGCCGATCAGATCAAGCACTTTGTGGCGGCAGCATTCGTCGACGAAACGCAACCCATCGGAATTCATGGTTCTGGTGCGGTCGAAACAGACCGCGTTTTCCAGCGTGGCGCCGCGGATCAGGCCCATGTCGCGCATTTGGTCGAGTTCCCAGGAAAAGCCGAACGTCCGCGCCGGGGCAATGTCGATGGCATAGCGTTCCGGAGTGACCTCAATATCCATTGTTTGATGGCCGACGCAGGGATGGTCGAAGAAGATGTCGCAGGTAAGCAGAAAACTGTCGGAAGGGAGAATACTGATGCGCTTGCCTCCGCCTTCCACTGACACCTGCCGGCGGATGCGGAGATAGCGCTTCCGCCGGCGGTAGGTTTTAATACCAGCTTCCTGAATCAGCTTCACGAAGGGCAGCCCGCTGCCGTCCAGAATGGGAACTTCCAGGTTATCGATTGCGATATAGGCATTGTCGATTCCCATGCTGTATAGCACGCTGAGCAGATGCTCGGTGGTGGAGATCAGAACGCCCTGCCGCATGAGGCTGGTGGCATAACTGACGCGCGCCACGTGCCGCCAACTGGCTGGAATCTGGAAATTGTCGAGGTCGGAACGGACGAAGACGATGCCTGTGGAGGGAGGCGCAGGCAGAATGCGGATGGAAACAGGGACGCCGCTGTGAAGCCCTATTCCAGACGCCTCTACCGGCCGCTGGACCGTAGTTTCAAAGCGCACCGGCAATCTCCTCGAATTTGGCAGCAAATTTCATCTCAATCTAAGAACCCAATACAGGTGGAACATGACGCACCAAACATGTAAACCACTCATTGTAAAACAAATATGGAATGCAATCTGTAGCTGATTAGCCACACTTATCCTGGTGTTGTGTTGCAGAAATGCATCTACCAGGGGCTGCTGGTGGGTTATTATGTTTGAAGTCATGCTTCGACCCCGGTTATTCCTGATTGACACATTTGGCTTCATTTTCCGGGCTTACCACGCGCGGGCTCGGAGCGGTGCGCCACCCATGCGGACCAGCACCGGTTTGTCCACTGAAGCGGTGTATATCTTCCATAACATGCTGCGGAAACTGCTGACTACCTATAAACCGGAGTATATTGCGGCTGTTTTTGAGAGCGTAGAACCGGGATTCCGCTCCGATTCCTTTGCGGAATACAAGGCAAACCGGACCGAGATGCCACAGGATCTGGGGGAACAGATCCCCTACGTTCGCAAGCTGATTGAGGCGATGAGAATTCCGATTCTGGAGTTTCCGCGCTACGAGGCGGACGACGTGATCGGGGCCATGGCGCATGGGGCCGAGGAAAGCGTCGATGTCGTGATCGTATCGAGCGACAAAGACATGCTGCAACTGGTGACCGATCGCGTTTCCATGTTGAATCCGATGAAGGATGACATGTGGTACACGCCCGCGACGACGCAGGAATTCATGGGTGTGCCTCCGTCGGGCGTAGCGGATCTACTGGCCCTGAAGGGTGATGCGATCGACAATATCCCGGGTGCGCCAGGCATCGGGGATAAAGGCGCGCGGGACCTGATCTTGCGGTTTGGGTCAGTGGAGAATGCGCTGGAGCATGCGGGGGAAGTGGAACGGAAGATGTATCGCGAAAGTTTGTTGAACAATCGCGATCAGATTCTAATGAGCAAGAAGCTGGCGACCATCGATACAACGGTCCCGGTGGAGTGGAGCCTGGAGTCCGTGCAAGCGCAGGAGCCGGACGTGCCGGCACTTAAGGCGATCTACAAAGAGCTGGAATTTTTCAGTCTTTTGAAAGAGGCGGGGCCGCAAGAGAGCGCCGCGGGCCGGGATTACAAGACGCTTGCGGCGGGCGAAGAAGTGGATGCATTCCTGGTAGAGATTCCGGCCGATGTCCCTGTTTCCGTAGTGGTGAATTCTACGCTTGCCGGTTTGGCGTGGAAAACCGGACAAGCGCGGGGTATTCCGGTGGAGTTCCTGCCCAGGCTGAAGCCGCTGCTGGAAGACCGCGCGCGTCCGAAAATCACGCATGACGTGAAATCGACGATGATGGCACTCGCGAAACATGGCATCCACGCGTGCTGTTTTCAGGAAGACGTGATGCTGCATGCGTTTCTGCTGGCGTCCGATCCGTCGTCATGCGGACTGGATGTAATGGCGGAGAAATTTCTGGATCGAAAACTTGCGCCGACGGTGGAACAGCGGGCGGATTGCATTCTGGAACTGTACTCGAAGATATCGGCCGAAGTTGGGACGCGCGGGTTCCGGAACGTCTATGAGGATATCGACCTACCGCTTTCGCACGTGCTCGCGCGGATGGAGCAGACGGGAATCCGCATTGAGCCGGTGCAGCTAGGCGTTCTGTCTCAGCGGCTGGATGCGGAGATGCAGCGGCTGGCGGGCGCGATCTACACGGCTGCGGACAAGGAGTTTAACATCAACTCACCGCAGCAGCTTGGGAAAGTGCTGTATGAGGATCTCAAGCTGACCGCGCCCGTGAAGTACGGCAAAGGGAAGAACCTGTCCACGGCGGCGGACATTCTGGAGGCGCTTGCGCTGGAGCATCCCATTGCGGGGCTGGTGCTGGAGTACCGGCAGCTTTCAAAGCTGAAAGGGACCTATGTGGATGCGCTGCCCATGCTGATCCAATCGGATACCGGCCGCCTGCACACTACTTTCAATCAGACCGGTGCCGCGACGGGGCGGCTGTCGTCATCGAATCCAAATCTGCAGAACATCCCTATCCGGACCGAACTGGGACGCGAGATCCGGGCCGCTTTCGTACCGCGGGAGGGATGGAAGCTGGTGGTGGCGGATTACTCGCAAATCGAGCTTCGTCTACTGGCGCATATGTCTGGCGATCCGGTGCTGGTGGACGCATTTCGCCGGGGCGAAGACATTCACACGCGCACCGCCGCGGAGGTTTTCCGTGTGTCACCTCTGTTCGTGACGCCGGACATGCGGCGGAACGCTAAAACAGTCAACTTCGGGATCGTGTACGGTCAGACTCCGTTTGGACTGGCGGCGCAGCTCGGGATCGATCGTAAGGAAGCGGAAAGGTATATCAAGAGCTATTTCGAGCTTTATTCCGGAGTGAAGAAATTTATCGCTTCCACCATGGAAGAGGTTCGGAAATCCGGTGTTTCAAAAACGCTATTCGGGCGCGAGCGGCCCATTCCGGACATGCACGCGCGGAATCCGAGCGCGCGGTCGTTTGCGGAGCGGACGGCAGTGAACACGCCGCTGCAGGGGACAGCGGCGGATTTGATCAAGATCGCGATGATCCGGATCGACCGCATTCTGATGGGCCGGAACATGGAGACCAGGATGCTATTGCAGGTTCACGATGAACTGGTGTTTGAGGCTCCAGTGAGCGAGGCGGATGCGGTGAAGGACCTGGTGAAGCGGGAAATGGAGAGCGTTTACGTGTTGGATGTACCGCTTTTGGTCGATATAGGAATTGGTGAAAACTGGCGTGATGCGAAATAAGCTTTTCTTACTAGTTCCGGCGATTTCTGGTTTTGGAATTGGCTGTTCTTCTGGTACGGGTCCATCAACGGCGGAGAAGGCTGTGGTCGTCGGGAAGACCCCCGACGTATTCCGGGTGAAGCTGGACACCAGCAAAGGCCCGGTGGTGATAGAAGCGCATAGGGACTGGGCTCCCAGAGGGACGGATCGATTTTATGAGCTGGTGAAGACCGGGTTCTATGACGATGCCCGGTTTTTCCGTGTGCTGCCGAAATTTGTAGTGCAATTCGGGATCAACAAGGACCCGAAGGTTTCTCAGTTGTGGAGCCAGTTGCAGATTGTGGACGATCCCTCTAAGCAGAAGAACGAAGCAGGCACGGTAACTTTCGCCAAGCGTGGCCCGAATACGCGCACGACCCAGATATTTATCAATATGGTGGATAACCTGTCACTCGATTCCAGCGTATTTGCGCCGTTCGGGAATGTGGTGGAAGGCATGGATAACGTGCGAAAGCTGTATGCGGCTTATGGGGAAATGAGCCCTCGCGGCAATGGGCCGGACCCACTCAAGATTCAGGCGATGGGGAATGAGTATTTGACGCGAGATTTCCCGCGGTTGGATTATATTAAGACGGCTAAGGTGGAGTAAAGCTGTCAGGGCGGCACTTAGTCGGGGCGGGATGACGCCGGAATAGCTGGAACGAATCTGAACCGGGGCGGCGGCTCCGGATCTAACCGTTGGCTTTCCGTGACGCATCCTATAGTTGTTCGTGATATGCAATCGTGAAGCATCGTGAGCCAGGAGATTCGCTGCCGGGAAGGGGTGCTTTTTGATCGTTTTATTTGATGTCAATGGAACTCTGCTCGACATCGAAGCCTTAAAGCCCGAGATCACTCACATTTTCGGCCGCAAAGTCACGATTAAAGAATGGCTCAATGAAGTCCTTCTGTATTCCATGGCCTTGACGCAAGTGGGCGAGTATCGGGACTTTGCCGACATCGGAGAGGCAGTTCTCCTGATGACCGCAATCGCACGTCAAACACGGCTTAGTACAACCGATGTAAGCCGGGTTCGCAAGAAGATGCAGCAACTGCCAGCTTTCCCCGATGTGAAATCCGCTTTGACGAGGCTGAAGAAGGCAGGCCATCGACTCGCCACATTAACCAACTCTAACGAGAAGAGCCTGGAGAGACAACTGGAATATGCAGAGCTGACGGACTATTTTGAGTGCTCATTCTCGGTAGGCCAGGTGCAAAAGTTCAAACCGGCGGCCGACACATACCGGTTTGCGGCGGAGGCGCTGCAAGCACCGCCTTCTGAGATTTTGATGGTTGCGGCACACCCATGGGATCTTCTCGGTGCATCCCATGCCGGTTGCAAAACCGCGTTTGTTGCCCGGCCGGGGACAGCTCCCTTCCGGTACAAGCCCACGCCCGACTTTTCCGGCAAGGACCTCCATGACATTGCCAATCAGATTTCAGGAGCGAGCCAAATTGCCGCCAAGCATTCAAATAACACGAGTCGAGTTGCTATCATCGTCGGCGGTCTGGTAACGGGGATTATGGGAATCAGCTATTTGTCGGCCTCGCTCCCGGCACGGAGGACCGCGCGCCGTTAATGCGCTCCCAACCTTTCGGCTGGAAAGGTTCTGCACCTTCCCGGAGGCCCGTTGCCGTGCTCGAGCCAAGTTGTTCTGTTTCGAGCAATCAGAAGATCTTTTGCCGGCCGATTCCTCCGGCTTACGCGTCGGACGGAGAAAATCCGGATCGGAACATCCCGGAACAGAGGGCCAGCGCGGCACTTTGAGGCGGATGGTGGAAAGTTCGGGTTTTCGGGCTAGTATACTGGAAGCACGTAACTTTCCTTTGTAGGAACGCGCCTTTTCTTGCAATCTTACGTCTGTACATTTGAGGGAAATGATGTCGGCACTTTCGCAACCGGTTCCTGTCCAAACTCCCGAGCGGATTTCATCGCCGCCAACTCCTGTCCAACCAAGGTCCCGTGGGCCTTGGAAACTGATCGTCATCCTCGCCTTGCTCGGCATTGGCGGGTACGCTGCCTATCGGACCTTCTCCAAACAGCAAGCGCCTGCTCCTGACGCCGCGATTGCGATCCGGACCGCCAAAGTCACCATCGGGAGCCTTGCTAAGACTACGCGGCTGGGCGGGCAAACGTCCGCCAGGAAGTTTGCGAACGTGGTGGCGCCGATTCTACGCGGACCGGAAACCAGTCGCGATCTGATCTTGATGAAGCTGGCTCCATCCGGTGCATTGGTGAAGAAAGGCGCTTTGCTCGCGCAGATCGATGGACAGTCCATGCAGGATCATGTGGATGACCTGAAGGAAACCATCCGGGCAGCCGAAGCCGACGTTGTGAAGCGAAAGGCCGAGCAGGCGGTGGAGTGGGAAGGGTTGCAGCAGACGTTGCGCGTGGCGAAATCGGATTACGACAAGGCGAAGCTGGATGTTTCGGCGGCGGAAGTCCGGACTGACATTGAGCGGCAGTTGTTGAATCTAACGCTGGAAGAGGCCGCCGCCAGGTACAAAGAGCAGCAGGCCGATTTGGCGTCCAAGGCAATTTCTCAGAAGGCTGAACTCAAGATTCTGGATCTGACACGGGAACGGCACGTGCGGCATCGGAACCGCCACTTGATCGATCTCTCAAAATTTACGGTTTACGCTCCGATGGATGGACTGGCCGTGATGTCGCCGATCTTCCGCGGCGGTGAGATGGGCCAGATACAAGAGGGCGACCGGGTGTATCCGGGTCAGCAGTTCATGAAGATTGTGAACACCACCACCATGCAGGTGGAAGCGGGCATCAACCAGGCGGAGAGCAGCAGTTTCCGTATCGGCCAACCAGCCAGTATTCACTTCGACGCCTTCCCCGGCCTGGAGCTGAAGGGGAAGGTGTATAGCCTGGGCGCGTTGGCGGTGGGTGGATGGCGGCAGAATTACTTCATCCGCAGCATTCCGGTCCGGCTCACTATTGAAGGGAACGACTCTCGTGTGATTCCGGATCTCTCAGCCAGCGCGGATGTGGTTCTTGAGCGTGCGGACGATAAAGCGATTGTGCCGCTGGGCGCGTTGCAGACGGAAGGCGGGAAGTCTGTCGTCTACGTGAAGACTGCCGGAAATTTCGAGAAGCGGGAAGTGCAGTTGGGAGTGAAGAACGACACGCAGGCCGTCGTGGAATCCGGTCTGCGCGCCGGAGAAGAAGTTCGCCTCAATTAGCGCCGGACTGGACACTCGCTCACGCATATGACGCCGGCTGGACGAGATCCCATTGCGCCTTATTTACTTTCCCTACCTGAACGCCTATTGCGTTCCGTAAGCGCACTGGCAGGCGGGCTGGCGCGGGAACTGAGTGACGTCGCCATCCCTGGAGCGATTCGCCGCACCCATCTTTATCAAAGCCTGGTAGAGGAAACGCTCCGGTTCCTGATCGAGCAGGTTGGCGAGGTGGAAGGGACGTATCCAACGGAAGGGGAGATCGCAAATAATTTTCTATTGCGCCGCGGGGCAGGTAACGGAATTGAGCTGATTGGTATTCTCACGTTTCGCGCATCGCCGGTTTGGGTGATGGCGGCACTTGCAGACATCTCCGGCGCGGGCCGCCAATTGATTCAGGAGATCACGGCCAGCTTGCAGGAAGAAGGGCTGCTGGAGAAGGACACCAGTTTTGAAAATGTAGAGCAGATGCTCGACGGGCTGGAAAAGACAGCAGGGCGTGCGGCGCAGGCTCTCAACACCCCGCCTTTGGATGTAGCGGGATTGCGGGCGGAATGGAACGCGATGCGCGAGAGCGTGAAGAACATTCCAGGTCCGAATCTTCCTTCCGTGGACGCCATTTGGACCAGTTGGAAAGAGTTGCAACACGAAGCCGAAGTGCAGAAGCGGTCCGTATTTGAGATGTCTTCGCTGCTGGCGTTCTCCGCCGTGCGGTGGGCAGGGCTTTCCGTCAGTCTTGCTGCGCAACGAACCGGTAAATTGGTTGCCGGCGCGATGCTCGATCATTACAGCCAGACCTTGCGCGAAATTCAGAAAGCGGGTTATCTGGGATACTGGGCGCAAGAGTTCCGGCCCTATCTGAAAGGGGCTGCTTTGCAGTTTTCACCGGGACGCGGGTCACTCACGCAACGCCTCCTGCGCAGAGCTGCGCGATGATAGAGATATGCGCGCCCCTCGCCTGACGCTTGCCGTTGCCCTGATTGCGTCATCTCTGATCGCTGCGAAGCGGATCAAGCCGCCGAGCCTCGAATCCATCGAAGAGAAGACGGTTACCGAGCATATTTCGGCACAATCGCTGCGTGGACGCCTGTCCTTTCTTGCTTCGGATTTGCTGGAGGGGCGCGATTCGCCATCGCGTGGGTTGGACATCGCTGCGGAATACATTGCCTCGGAGTTCCGGCGGATCGGACTCGAAGAAGCCGGAGATGACGGGTATTTTCAGACAGTGAAGATGGTGATGCGCGAGCAGTCGAAGACGGGATGGAGCCTGTCCGTATATAGCGCCAGTGAGGAATTGATGTTGAGTGAGGACCAGATCGGCGGGTTGGCTTCCAAAGCCGTTGAACTGAACCAGGTCCCGCTGTTTAAGATCACCAAGGAGAGCCAGATCACCGCGGACTTGGACAATTCGGTGATCTTTGTAGATACACATAACCGGTCACTGATGCGGAAGCTGGGGACCGTGAAGCCGGCGGCGATTCTGAGCATTCCGTCTTCGGCGATTCCGCACGTCTCGCCCAGATTGATGGATACAGAAGAGGAACCTAAAAGGCTTGCTGTTTATGTGAAGAACGGCGTTCTGACGAAATTGCTGGACGCTCTGCCATCGGGGCGGACCGGGGCTACCGTCTCCTTACGCGCTCCCGCGCCAATCGACACTCCAGCCGTTCTTCGGAACGTGATCGGCTTGCTCCGTGGATCGGACCCGGTGCTGAAAGATACCTATATTTTCGTGACCGCGCATTACGATCACCTGGGTGTGAAGCCCGATGGGGATGGGGACCGTATCTATAACGGCGCGAATGACGACGGCAGCGGGACGGTGAGCGTGATAGAGATTGCGAGCGCAATGGCTTCACTCGAACATCGTCCGAAACGCAGCATCGTATTCATGACGGTGTTTGGCGAGGAAAAGGGGTTGATCGGCTCGCGCTATTACGCAAAGCATCCCATTTTTCCACTGGAGAAAACGGTGGCCGATATCAATTTGGAGCAGGTAGGGCGGACCGACGATTTAATTGGGCAGCAATTGGGTTCCGCATCTATCACTGGAATGACTTATTCAGACGTTGGGCTTGCGCTGCGCGAGGCCGGGGAGAAGACCGGTGTCAAGATCCGCGAGGACGCGAAGAATAGCGACGAGTATTTCGCTCGCAGCGACAATCTATCGTTCGCGGAAAAAGGCATACCGGCGCACACCATCGGCGTGGCGTACGCATTTCCCGATTACCATTCGGTGAGCGATGAGTGGCAGAAGATCGACTATACGAACATGGCGAACATAGACCGGATGGTGGCGTCCGCGCTGTTGCTGCTAGCGAATAATCCAGTGGCTCCCAAGTGGGATGCGGACAATCCCAAAACGGAGCCGTACAGAAAAGCTATTCACCCCTAAGCACTTCGAGTGGTTTCTGCCCGAGAATGCGAAAACTAGCGAGCCATCCGGCGCCCGCGGCAATCAAGGCTGTCAGTACGATGGCAACCAGGATTGGAATGGGATTGAAGTGATAATCCACTTTGATGAGTTGCTTCATGATCACCATGGAGAACGCGGTGGCGAGTAAACTGCCCATGACGCCGGCTACGGTGCCGAGAATCAGGAACTCCGCCGAGAAGATCTTCGCGATGCGGCCTCGTGTCGCTCCTAATGTTTTGAAAATCACCACTTCGCGGATGCGGCGGAAACGTGTTCCCGCAACGCTGGAAGCCAGAATGGTTGCGCCCGCAAGAATGGCGAACAGCGAAATAAAACGGATCACAAACGCGACCTGGTTGACTACCTCTTGCACGCGCTCGATCACGTCCGCCATGTTGACGACGGTCACCGTTGGAAATTGCTCATAAGAGGCGCGCTGCAATTCTGCTACCGCCCCTGGAGCCATGCGGACCGCGCCATAGTAGATGGTTGGAAGTCCTTTCAGCGCGTCCGGAGTCAGGATGAAGTCAATACGCGAACTGAGCCGGTGCGGATCGGTCCGGTGAAAGCTGGTGACGGTTGTCTTCAGTGACTTTCCGAAGGCGACGAACTGGATCGTGGAACCGATGTGCAGGTTGAGGGCGCGCGCAATCCAGTCGGAAACCGAAACCTCGGAAGCATTCGTTTTCGGATCTTTCCACCACGTACCCTGCGTCAGTATCATGCCCTGGGGAAGACTACTTGCGGACGTCAAAATACGGCGGCCCATGAACCTGCGCCCCTTTCCACTCACTTTGTAGTCTTCCATCGGAATGCCATCAATGGACACCATCCGTGAGGACACAGTGCCAAGAAGTTCAGCCGGCTTCTCAATGCCGGGCTGCTTGCGCAGCAACTCGGCGACACGCGGCAACTGCTCCTCTGAGATATCCAGCAGAAATACGTTGGACATGCCGGGCGGAGCGCTGCGGGTAATCTCGGCCAGCATCGAGTGCTGCACCAGGTAGACAGTGAGCGTGAACATCACGCCGATTCCCAGCGAGGTGAGCACCGATTCAGCCTGGCTGCCGGGGCGATAGAGATTCGCAATGCCGTGGCGAAGAGTGGACGGTAGCTTCCAGGGGGTGACCGCAATGAACAGCCGCAGAAGCCGCAGCAGACCCCAGGCCACGCCGGCGAGCACAAGTAAGCTACCGAGTAACCCGCCAGTGAAGATGGACCCGATCCTTACCGACTCCTCTCTGGATGCGCCGCCGATGAGCCAGATTGCGAGGGCGCCTAATCCGAAAACGATTACCAAGCCGGAAATGATTCCGCTGCGGGAGTCTAGCAGACGCTGCCGCCATCCGGCCTTGGCCTCCATCATGTCTCGCCGGAGAATGATGCCGGGCCGGATCTTCTGAATGCTGAGCAGCGGTGGAAGGGTAAATAGCAAGGTGGTGAGGAGGCCCGCGGCGATCCCCTGCACCGCGGTAGAGGGTAGCCATGGAACTTCGGCTTTCACCTGGAAATACTTCTGAATGATGGCGGGGAAAAGATGCTGCACCGCGCTTCCGATGGCGACGCCGAGGATGCCGCCGGCCAGCCCGAGCATCACGGTTTGGATGGCGTAGATCTGCACCACCTGCGCCGATCGCGCGCCGATCGATTTCATGATCGCGATGGAATCCATCTTCTGTTTGAGATGCGAATGCATCGCTGTGGCTACACCAACGCCGCCCACAATCAGGGCGATCAGACTGATGAGGCTCAGGAAGCTTGTGGCGAAATCGAGCGCACGGGTGACGTTTTGATTGGCCTGCTTATAGTCCGAGATCTGGTCGTCAGGGAAAAACTTTGTGAGTTCCAGACGCATGTCCGGAATCGGCATGGTTGCCGGTACCTTGAACAGAACCCGTTGGGGTGCGCGGCTGCCGAGCCGGATAAGCTCGGTTCTGTTCAAACCATCCCGCGAGAGGATCACGCGCGGACCAATTGCCGGACCGCTGATCAGGCGGTCGGGCTCTCCGGTGACGATCGCGGCGATGCGGAAATCGACGCCGCCGACGTGGATCATGTCGCCAATTCCAACCTTGAGCCGGATCATGAGATCGTCGGAAACCACTGTGGTCTGGCTATTCAGAGTGGCCGCGAGCGTCGCGGGAGGACTCAGTGTAACGGACCCATAGAAGGGATAGACGGTAGGGTCGATCGCCTTGACGGAGACGAATGCCGGATTGGCGACGTTCTTCGACGTCACCATCGACAGCGTTTCCGTGACCCGCGTGGACTGGGCGCCGCGCTGGTCCAGACTCTCTACCTCCTTCAGTTGTTCCGGGGATGGGACGGCGAGAAGGCGGATGGAAACGTCGGCGGCCATCAATGTTCGCGCTTCGCGCAGAAGCATGGAGGCAAGCGCTTGACTGAACCCGCGCACTCCGGCGAGTGATCCGACGCCGACCGCGACCGCAAAGATCACGAATAGAAACTTGCCGGCCGAGGCTCGCGACTCACGCCAGGCAATCTTGAATGCGGTCCTGATGAAGCTCATCGCATTTCGTCTTTGACGATCAGGCCGTCCTGCAGAGTGATCCTGCGGTCCGCGTGGGAGGCGAGGTGTTCATCGTGCGTCACAAGCACCAGGGTGGTGCCTTGCTGCGCGTTCAAAGAGAGCAGCAGGTCCAGAACGTGGCGTCCGTTTGTAGTATCCAGGTTCCCAGTAGGCTCATCGGCCAGCAGAATTGCAGGCCGGACCATGAACGCGCGAGCCAAGGCCACGCGCTGTTGTTCGCCACCGGAAAGCTGCACCGGATAGTGATCGCGCCGGTCGGACAAGCCGACGCTATTTAGCAATTCCTTCGCGCGAGCCCGTCCGCCAGCGCCATTGGAACCGGAAAGCTCATACGGAAGAAGTACGTTCTCCTCCGCGGTCAGCGTGGGGATGAGTTGATAGGATTGGAACACGAAGCCGATTTTGCGTCCGCGCAGGACGGCAAGTTTATCTTCCGCAAGCCCTGTGATCTCTTCGCCATCGAGCCGGATTTCGCCCGACGAGGGACTGTCCAGGCCGGCGATCAGGCCCAGGAGTGTGCTCTTTCCGCTGCCCGACGACCCCATAATGGCGGCGAACTGCCCCTTAGGCACTGAAAAATCAATACCTTTCAGGATCTCAACGCGATGTGTACCGGTTTCGATAGTTTTTGTGAGGCCGCGTACGTCAATCATTTGAGGGTGTAGGTACATTTAGATTATGCATGTTGTACGGATAGGCTTATTACTGATGACGTGCCTGCTGGCCGTATGTTGCAGCAGGGAGGAAAAAAGTGAAGCTCGTCTGCCGGAGCCGGAACAGGTTCCCACTACTGCAAAGCCCCGGCCCGATGAAGATAAGCGCAAGCTGATTGTGGTGTTCGGGGACAGCCTAACCGAAGGCGGTTTCGATGCGGGCAAGAGTTATACCGACTTTTTGCAGCGCCTAATTGATGAAAAGAAATACCCGTTTCGCGTGGTGAACCTTGGCATCGGCGGGGACACCACCAGCGGCGGTCTCGCCCGTATGCAGCCGGCGATCGCATTAAATCCTAAGATCGTCATTCTGGAACTGGGAGGTAATGACGGGTTGCGTGGGGTGCCTGTTTCCTCCACGAAATCGAATTTAGAGCGGATGATCACCGCGTTTCAGAAGCCTGGAGTTGAAATCGTTCTCGCTGGCATGACCCTACCGCCAAATTACGGGAGCGACTACATCCAATCGTTCGAAAAAATGTATGTTGACCTTGCCCGCCGGCACGAACTGGTGTTTATTCCATTTCTGCTGGAGGGAATCCGCCAGAAGCTGGGAACAACGCCAGGATTGATGAATACGGATGGTATCCACCCGACCGCGAAAGGCAATGAGATTGTGGCCAAGACCGTGATGGATCGCATTGAGCCAATGCTGCGGCGTTAAAGTGGCGCGGCCACAACGTCATGATCAGCACCGATTTAGCCGATCTCTACGACGTAGAAGCCAGGGCACTCAACTAGGCCGTCAAGCGCAACAGGGACCGCTTCCCGGAAGATTTCATGTTCCAGATAACGAAGGAAGAATTCGAAAACTTAAAATCACAATTTGTGAGCACCCCTTTTTCACCCAGGAAGGCGTGGCCATGCTTTCTTCGGTGTTGACCAGAAAGCGCGCCGTGCAGGTAAACATCCTCATCATGCGCGCATTCGTCAAGCTCCGGGAGATCATGGGTACGCACAAGGATCTGGCTCACAAGGTTGAGGCTCTGGGGCGTAAGTATCAGGAGCACGATAAAGAAGTGCAGGTAGCGTTCATGGCGATCAAGAAGTTGCTAGATCCTGCTCCACGCCCCCGCAGCGCCGGATCGTCTTTAAGACAGGCAAGTGAGCCGATGCTGCGCCGTTAAGCGACCCCGTACTTTTTAAACCAGGCGAGCATGCGTTTCCAGCCATCCTCCGCGGGCTCTTTGCGATAGCTATCGCGGTAATCGGCATTGAAACCGTGCGGAGCATTCGGATAGATCACGACCTCCGACTCCGATCCGGCCGCCTTGAGCGCCGCCCGCATCTTTTCGAGCGATTCGACCGGAATACCTTGGTCCGCACCGCCGTACAGGCCGAGAACGGGAGCTTTCAATTGGCCTGCGATATCGATGGGATTCTTCGGCGTCATGTCATTCGTTGGGCCGGAAACTCGACCGTACCAGGCTACCCCAGCCTTCAATTTCGGGTTGTGAGCGGCATACATCCAAGCGATGCGGCCTCCCCAACAGAAGCCGGTTACTCCCAGGCGGGACGGATCGCCCTTACCGGTCTTCTCAGTCCACGCAACCGCCGCGTCGAGATCGGATAGAACCTGCGAGTCCGGCACCTTGGCGACAACCTTCCGAATCTCGTCGATGGTTTTGAGGTTCGATACATCGCCCTGGCGGGCGTAAAGCTCGGGAGCGACGGCGAGATACCCAAGCTTTGCCAAGCGGCGGCAGACATCCTTGATGTGCTCGTGAACCCCGAAGATTTCCTGGACCACTAGGACCACGGGAAACTTGTTCCCTTTGGCTGGCATGGCGCGGTAACCAGGAATCTCGCCGATCTTGATCTCACCGGCTTCCAGTCCCGCAATATCGGTGGTGATGGTTTCGGCGGTGATGGGCTCTACGGCGAGTGCAAATCCCGCTGTCAGTTTCGTCACCAGAAATTTCCTGCGGTTGACGTCAATGTTCATGTAGTCATCCTGTCGTTAGAGATCGGCTTCATTTCGTAGACTCGCAATGATTTTAGCTTTGCCGAGCCACCTTTTGCGTAAAGAGCGACGCCCACGTTCTCCGGTCTGCTTGTATAGGTCCGCTCAGTAAGGCAGGTACGGCCGTTGGCGAAGATCTCAATGATCGAGCAATCTACAAAGATCCTGAGTTGCAGCGGCTCTCCGTCCGCGAGTACCAGGTTTCCGGCTTGCGACGGGCGTGTCACCGGGCCGCTGAGGCGGTTGTGGGTTCGGTTGTGAAGGATGGGCGTCGTTTCCATCAGATCCGGGGAGCAGCAAACCTGAATTCCATACTCCTCGGCATCGCCCGGATCGATGTCTACATTGAGTTCAAGGCAATCGCCGCTGACGCCTGGAACGCGGGCTGGTTTTCCATCGGGAATCGCGATATTCAGTATGTTCTGCCGGCCTTGGCGTAACGTGCGCAGTTGTGCCGCGGGCTCGATGCCGAGCCTCCCGTCGCCGCGCAGAGAAAGGACGCGGGGCAGCGAGAGAGCGCCGGACCAACCGGCTGCCTTCTGGGCTTGTACGCCGCGGCGTTCCTGTACCCAGCCCCAGACAACCCGCTGACCTCGGGCGTCTATCTGGGTGATCGGGGCGTAGTAGGAACCATAATCCAAATGCCCTTCCATTTCCGGTTCGAACTTCAAATCCTTGTACGTACCAATGAAGTACGGCGTACCCCCTTGCGTGGAGACGAACAGAACGTGCTTGTCGCCCAGCGGGAAGAACGACGGGCACTCCCACATTTCGCCCGTGCCCACCGGTCCCTTCGCCGTGTTCTTCGTGTCCATTTTGCCGGTGTACAACGGATGAAGATAGCTCCATTTGAGCAGGTCAGGCGATGTATAGAGCAGCACCGTGCCACCGATTCCCGCGAAGCCCGACCCCAGCGCCATGTACCATGTATCGCCCTCGCGCCAGACGCACGGGTCGCGAAATCCAGTCACTTGCAAATCGGCGGGAGGCGCTGCAATCACCGGATTCTCCGCGTACTTCTTCCAGGTATGTAAATCGTCGCTGCTGGTGGCGATACACTGGGTCTCCGGTTGGGTGCCTGTGTAAATGATGGTTGGAACGCCATTGCGATCGACGGTGCATCCGCTGAAAACGCCGTTCTTATCCGGTCCGCCGGGCGTTGGCGCAAGAGCAATGGGGAGATGTTGCCAGTGGATCATATCCGGGCTGATCGCGTGCCCCCAATGCATGGTGCCCCAAAATGCCCCGTGCGGATTGTACTGATAAAACATGTGGTACTTGCCCTTCCAGTAAATGGGGCCGTTCGGGTCGTTCATCCAGTTCGCGGCGGGTAGAAAGTGATATTTGGGGCGTTGACGATCGGAGGTCAGCTTACCTGGCTCTTGCGCCAGCGCGGCGGCTGCGGGGAGCTTTAAAAAGGTGCGGCGTCGCATCGTTACCTGGGCACGGCACGATTGTAGCAGTCCACTGAGCTGCTACGACACGTTCTTGTATGGTTTGCTGTCTAATTCATTGTGCCGCGTTCTAAGAAGATTATCCTTTTCCCGGCGGACCCCCTTCAATCCGCCGTTGTGGCTGGCTTGCGCTACATCCGGGAGGAGGGCCCCGGTATCACCAGAGTTCCTACAGGCCAAGGATTCCGTTATCTGCAACCGGACGGAAAGCCTGTCGCCGACGAAAGCGAAATCCGTAGAATTAACGCACTAGCGATTCCGCCCGCCTGGACAAACGTCTGGATCTGTCCTTCGCCGGCGGGGCATCTGCAAGCGGTGGGGCGTGACGCCAAGGGCCGGAAGCAGTACCGGTATCATTCCTCCTACCGGCAGGTGCGGGATCAGACGAAGTTTGGGCGCATGCTGGCCTTCGGGGCGGCGCTACCCAAGATTCGCAAGCAGGTAGAACAGGATTTGAAGCTTCCTGGACTTCCAAAAAAGAAAGTGCTGGCTACCGTTGTACGGCTGCTGGAATCCACTTGCATGCGGATTGGTAATGACGAGTACGCCCGTGAAAATTCGTCGTATGGATTGACCACGCTGCGCGACAAACACGTTGATATTTCCGGCAGTAAGATGCGGTTCCATTTCAACGGCAAGAGCGGCCAGCAGCAAGACATCGAGCTAAACGATCCCCGGCTGGCGAAGATCGTCAAAAGCTGCCGCGATATTCCGGGATATGAGCTCTTTCAATACATTGACGAGGAAGGCGGTCATTGCCGCATCGACTCCTCAGACGTGAATACCTACTTGCGTGAGATCACGGGCGAAGACTTTAGCGCGAAAGACTTTCGCACTTGGGGCGGGACTGGGCAGGCCGCGTTGGCTCTGGAAGAATTCGGTGCTTGCGAGTGCGAAGCCGACGCAAAGAAGAACGTAGTGGCTGCGGTAAAGGCGGTGGCGGCGAAACTCGGAAACCGGCCTGCGACTTGTCGTAAATACTATGTCCACCCCGCCGTGATTGACGCTTATATGGAGGGCAGTCTGCTGGATGCCTTAAAAAAGGTTTCCGGCGAAGGGCGGGAAGAGGTTTGCGTCATCACTCTGATCGAAAAGTACGTTGCAAATCTGACTGCCTCCAAGATTCAGCCGAAAAGCCTTGTGGCGCAGCTTAGGGCGTCTGTGCGCCGCGGCGCTCAGGCGGTTTGATCTTCGAGACGGCGCACGCTGGCCGCAAGCGATTTCGCGGCACGCGCCATTCCGGCCCACGGATCTTTGCGATCCGAAATCCGCGGCACGGCGTTCGTAATTGTGAAGCTGCGGGCGTTCAGTTTCGGATCTTTCAATTCGCTCCAATCAATCGGCATGGAAACCGGTGCGCCATCCCGCGCGCGCACCGCAAATGCAGGCACGGCGGTTTGCGCTGTTCCGTTGCGGTTCGTGTCGATAAACAGGCGGCCCTGGCGGCTCGCCTTTAGCTGCTCCATAGTGAGCTCCGCGGGATAGCGATGCACCAGGGTTCCTGCAATCTTGCGGGCAATGGCGCGAACTTTTTCAAACTCCATCTTGCCGTTGAGCGGAACCACAACGTGAACACCGCGCGAGCCAGTGGTTTTCAAGAATGCGGCGAGCCTGATTTCATCCAGCAGATCTTTCAACGCGAACGCCGCCTTGCGGACCTGCTCAAAGTCGTCCTCCGCTGGGTCAAGATCGAAAACGAGCTGGTCCGGGCAGTCCAGCTTGGGCAATCGCGCGAGACTCACATGAGGAGTGAGGCAACCTTGATTGGCAAGATAGACCAGCGTCGCGGCGTCATCGCAGACTACATGTGTGACCGTGCCGCCATGTTTCGGAACCGTCACCCTGTGTACCCAGTCTGGAAAATGCTCGGGTATTTCCTTCTGAAAAATACCCGGATCGTCGATGGTGCCGTGATACCGCTGTATGGTGAGCCGCCTGCCCTTCAGGTGCGGAACCATCGCCGGCGCGATCTGGCGGTAGTACTCGATGACGTCTCCCTTGGTGATGCCGTCGCGCGGAAACAGGATGCGATCCTCGTGGGACGTTTTAATCACGCGGCGGCCGGCCGTGACCTCACTCACAGGAGTCCATCCCCTCTGGGCCGTGCCGGAAACATTTCATGGGTCGGGGAGTCTTCATTAAGCGGGTCCACCTGCAACATCCATCCATAACAGCAGGTTTGCTGCCAACACATAATCGGGAGGAGATTCTCATGAAAGTTTTGAAGAGCAAAACGCAGGATACAAACATTAACGAGACGGAACGATGGGTATCTTTGATTGGTGGAGGCTCACTGATCGCGTATGGACTCACCAAGCGGAACTCGACAGGCTTTGGCTTAGCGGCCCTGGGGGCAGGCCTCCTTTGGCGGGGCGCAACAGGACATTGCGATCTATACCAGGCAATTGGCATCAATACTCTTGGCGGCAGGCTGCGTAAGGGCACGGGACGCGGCACTAGCGTTCCCTATGAACTTGGAATCCGCGTGGATGAAAGTATCCGGATCGGCAAGAGACCGGATGAGTTGTACCGGTTTTGGCGCAAGCTCGACAACTTACCGAAGTTTATGGACCATCTTGTGTCGGTGGAGACCATCGATTCGCGAAAATCGCATTGGATGGCCAAAGGACCGGCCGGAGTAACCGTCGATTGGCATGCCGAGATTATCAACGACGTAGAGAATGAACGGATTGGATGGAGATCGCTGGAAGGCTCAGAGATTGCCAATGCCGGATCGGTGTCGTTTCATCCGGCCCTGGGCGGCCAGGAAACGGATGTGAAGATCTCACTGCAGTATAATCCTCCGGCCGGCGAATTGGGGGCTGCGGTTGCGAAGCTGCTGGGGACGAATCCCAAAAAGCAGATTAGGGCCGATCTGAAGGACTTCAAGGAATTGATGGAGCGGGGCCGGCTATCCGGGAAAGCGAGCCAAAAGAGTTCGGATGCGGGACGAGGTGCCGAACGAAAACTCTGGGACCGCGACAAGGTGACAGAGGCTTCGGAAGAATCCTTTCCAGCCAGCGATCCCCCGTCATGGACGCCCGAAAGGATTTGATATCGGGGGTTAACACAGGGTTTGAAAGCGGGAATGTAAGCGCGCGGTCGTGTGGCTCGCGCGCTTACATAACAGCTATTCAATCGGGGTTCGGGAAAACGGTACCAGCGCGGCGCCGGGGCCGGTCGCTTGCCGCATAGTCCGCTTTCGCTTCGCCGGTCGAAGCTATATCTTCCGCTCCAGTCTGTGCCAGGCTTTTCTTTGCGCGCCTGATCCATTCATCGTTATCGCAATGCACGGAAAGGAGCAGGCCGCCTTTGCGAATCCGCCCTTCGTAACGTTTCGCTTCATATTCTGGAATTCCGGCGCCAATCAGGGCTCCAGTTAAGCCCCCTACGGCCCCTCCCACCCCGATACCGCTCAAAAGTCCCATGATCGGCCCGGCTGCAATGAAAGGACCGATACCAGGAATCGCCAGCGCCCCAATACCGGCCAGCCATCCCAGCGCGCCTCCAATCACTGCTCCCGAAGCGCCTCCTGTTACGGCTCCTTCCGGGGCTTTCGTGTTTTTCTCGTGTGCGAAGTCCTTTGAGCCCTGATTATCGGGGAACAAAACGGAGATGTCCGTGTTCCGAAACCCAGCTTTCTTGAGAGTGTCCACCCCGTCCTCAGCACTGAGTTGATCCGGGTAGATACCGAAGACCGCGGTATTTTTGCCTGACATAATTCCTCCCATCCCGTAGAGCGGGAAAACCACTAAACAGTTGCCACAATATTTTTTGACGGATACAGCACGAGCTGGTGCGGGCATCCAGCTCGTGGACGGAACACCTCGGAATTGTCAGGCCCGCCGGGCGACACCTGCGATGAGGGTTACTATAAACACTACAAGGAATAGATAAAACAAAATTTTAGCGATACCGGCCGAAGCTACCGCAACCCCGCCGAAGCCGACCACTGCGGCTACCAGTGCGATCAGAAAAAACACCAGCGCGTAATGAAGCATTTAATCCTCCTCTGTTGCTAGAGCCGCGTACCCAAGCTCTTAATTAACGCAATTAACAGAGCATGTACTGTGCCAATGAATTGAATCTATAAGGTAAGCAAAACAAATGAGAAACGACCGCATTTCACTGTGCTTGGGCAAATATTACATGTAACCTGGACAGAGATCGCACACACTGCACACAAACAAAACCGCCGCCGGGCATCTCTGCCGGGCGGCGGTATCTAACCGATCTTTTTAAATGCGGTTACTTCGCACGGGTGCGCGTGGTGTCGGTATCTTTATCTACAGGGACCTTGTTAAGAGCGCTGTAAAGTGGGCGGGCAGAAGCTGGCGCGGCTGATGCGAGAGGGGCCGGAGCAGGAGCTGAAGCTCACCCAGAATGCCCAGCCGGCGATCATGGCCCATTCGATGGCGGTGTTTCGGGTGCTGGTCGAGGACGGCAAACTCAATTTCACTAACATTGCGCATGTGGCGGCCGGACACAGCCTTGGCGAATATTCTGCCCTCTGCGCAGCGGGATCTTTCGACCTTCACAACTGCACACAACTGCTGCGCTTGCGGGGCTTAGCCATGCAAAAGGCCGTTCCTGTC
>JBBPYD010000157.1:0-2943 GCA_038200305.1 Bryobacterales bacterium | reverse complement strand
TTGAGCTCCCGTCTTGCGGTCTGCACGTGTTTCATCGCAGAATGCATTGCCGGGGCGTAGAGAAATGCAATTCCCACTCGCTCCAGACACTGGCCCACGCGTGCTGCCGGCAGAGATATGTTCACCCCCAGCGCCTCCATCACATCTGCCGAGCCGCACTTGGATGTCATACTGCGATTACCATGTTTCGCTACGTGGACTCCGCATCCTGCGACCACCAGGGCAGTGGCCGTCGAAATGTTGAATGTACCGCTGGAGTCGCCGCCGGTACCACAAGTGTCCACCAGCGCATCCCGCTCGGTTCCGCTCACGTCCAGTGAAGATCGCTGCACTATGGGAAGCGCGGTCGCCGCTTCCCGCATGGCCTCAGCGAATCCGACAATCTCCTCCACCGTTTCGCCCTTCATATGCAGCGCAACTAGAAATGCGGCGATCTGAGCATCGGTGGCGCCTCCGGCCAGAATCTCCGCCATCACTTCGCGTGCCTGGTCGCGCGGCAAAGACTGGCGATGATTGGCAATGCAGTGTAGGGCGTCAGTTATCATGAAGAAGATAAGAATGCCACAATCGGCGTCCGCTCACATCAGCTACGTCAGACGTAAATCTAACGGCACAGTTTGCCCATTCCCGCAGCGTTTAATACAATCAAAAGTTTCCTGACCACGTTTCTGGCCGCAGGGAAACTCCGCTTCACGGAAGCTGAATGAAAATCCACGAATATCAGGCCAAGGCAATCCTCGCCAGGTACGGGGTAGCGATACCCCGCGGCGAGATGGCCACTACCCGCGAGCAAGCCGAAGCCGTGGCCAAAAAACTTTTTGATTCTGGCGCAACCGGCGTAGTTGTGAAAGCGCAAATCCACGCCGGCGGTCGCGGCAAAGGCGGAGGAGTAAAAATCGCCAAGTCCGTATCCGAAGCCGCGGAAGTCGCCTCGCGCATGCTGGGCATGAATCTGATCACGCACCAGACTGCCCCGGAAGGTAAGAAAGTTCAACGTCTCCTAATAGAAGAGACGCTACCCATCGAACAAGAACTTTATCTCGGAATCGTTCTCGACCGCGCTGCGGCGCGTCCCGTTTTCATGGCATCGGGTAGTGGCGGCATGGAAATCGAACAAGTAGCGGCCGAGCATCCTGAAGCCATCTTGAAGGAGTACATCGATCCCGGAGTAGGATTATTGGCCTACCAGGCGCGCAAGCTGGCGTTTGGCTTGGGTCTTGGCGCGAAGCAAGTGCCGCAGGCCGTGGAATTCATGTCCGGCTTGTATCGTGCCTTCGAGGAAACCGATTCTTCTTTGTTCGAAATCAATCCATTCATCACTACGACCGACGGTCGCCTGTTCGCCCTCGATGCCAAAATTAATTTTGACGACAATGCTCTCTTTCGCCACAAAGAGTTGCTCGAGCTGCGCGACATCACCGAGGAAGACCCGCTCGAAGTGGAAGCTTCCAAATATCGCCTGAATTACATCAAGCTCGATGGCAATGTGGCCTGTATGGTCAACGGCGCGGGACTGGCGATGGCCACCATGGACATCATTCAGTACGCCGGCGGCATGCCCGCCAATTTTCTCGATGTAGGCGGTGGCGCCAATGCCGAGCAGGTAACGCACGCTTTTGAAATCTTGTTGAAGGATCCGAACGTGCGCGCGGTGCTGATTAACATTTTCGGCGGGATCCTGCGCGTGGACACGCTGGCCACCGGACTGGTCCAGGCAGCGCGCCAGACCAACATACAGTTGCCCATCGTCCTGCGCCTGGAAGGGACCAACGTCGAAGCCGGTCGTGAGATTCTGAAGCAGTCCGGCATCAACTTCATCGTGGCGGACACTATGAAAGATGCCGCCGAAAAAGTTGTTGCCGCCGCGGGACGAACCTAGCGACGAGCGGGGAAGACATGAATTTCTAGGATTCGAATCGTCGAGATCTGAGCCAAATCCGGCGAATGTGGATCGAAGTCTGATCTCTGATTTTTATGAGCATTCTGGTTGATAAATCGACTCGCGTCATCGTGCAGGGCCTCACCGGCAGGGAAGGCACATTTCATGCTAAGACGTGCGCTGAATACGGCACCAAAATCGTTGGTGGCGTCACTCCTGGCAAGGGCGGCAGCACGCATGAAGGCTGGCCGGTATTTAATACCGTGCAGCAGGCGGTGAGTGCCACCAACGCCGATGCTTCGGTCATCTTCGTTCCACCGCCCTTCGCGGCCGATGCCATCATGGAAGCCGCCGATGCGGAAATCGAACTCATCGTCTGCATCACCGAAGGCATCCCCACGCTGGACATGGTACGGGTCTGGGAATTTCTTCAGGACCGCCGCTCTCGCCTCATCGGCCCTAACTGTCCGGGCATCATTTCGCCTGGCAAGTGCAAAATCGGCATCATGCCTGGCCACATCCATCGTCCAGGAAATGTCGGCATCGTTTCCCGCTCCGGGACGCTGACCTACGAAGCTGTCTATCAGCTCACCCAGCGCGGCGTCGGACAATCCACCGCCATCGGAATTGGTGGTGATCCCATCATCGGCACCAACTTCGTGGACACGCTTGAATTGTTCGAAAAAGATCCCCAGACCGAGGCCATCGTCCTGATCGGAGAAATTGGGGGCAACGCCGAGGAGACAGCCGCTGACTATATTCGTCATCACGTACGTAAGCCGGTGGTGGCGTTTATTGCCGGCCAGACCGCGCCTCCCGGGCGCCGCATGGGTCACGCCGGGGCCATTATTTCCGGAGGACACGGCACCGCCGCCGAAAAGATCCGTGCTCTGGAAGCCGCCGGCATACGCGTAGTCAAGTCACCGGCCATGATCGGCGAAACCGTAGTCGCGGCCATGAGTGCAACCGCCACCCGAACCTGAACGTGAATCTCCTACGAAATAACTCGATTTCAAAATGAAAACTCTTGAACGCACCCTCGCTATCATCAAGCCGGACGCCGT
>JBBPYD010000156.1:0-22225 GCA_038200305.1 Bryobacterales bacterium | reverse complement strand
GGTGCGGCCGAGCGGTATCGCTCACTGGAGTTGAAGGCGCAGAAGGCCTTTAGCAATGGCTACAACTTCCTGGTTTCGTACGTATACATTCGCGAGAAAACGCAGACCAACACTTTTAACGATCAGGACGCGTTCCAGAACAACCTGATGTATCAGGACAGCAACCAGCCGCACCACCGCTTTAACGTCGCCAGCGTTTGGGAGCTTCCTGTTGGGAAAGGACGCGCCTATCTGAATTCCACCCCCAAGGCGGTGGACGCGGTTCTGGGAGGCTGGAAGGTTGCCGGTCTCTGGACCTTCATCTCCGGCGATTTTGTGCGGTTTGGGAACCTCAACGTGAGCGGCAGCCCTTGCATCTCCAATCCGACGCCAGAGAAATGGTTCAACACGGACGCGTTCTCGCGCATTCCTGCGAACACCTACGTGCTGCGGACCAATCCCTTGCAGTACGATTGCTTGACGGGTCCGCACTTCTGGAATCTGGATGCGAATCTCACAAAGGCGATCAGCATCACAGAAAAAATTCACGCCGAACTGAAAATGGCCGCTTACAACGCCACCAACCGGCTGAATCGCGGCGATCCGGATACCAACGTATTGAGCTCCACGTTCGGGCAGAGCCGGTTCCAGGGTTCTCCCGGTGGCTCTTTCGGCGCGCAAGGAGCGACCTACGGAAACCAGAGTGGCCGCCAGGTGGAGCTCGGGCTTAAAATCATATTTTGACGGCTCGTCCGACACGTCGCAGTGTTCTCGGTTTGCTCGCTCTGGAGGCCATCCGTCTAAACGGTCAAGACCAAGGGATGGCCTCCCGCAGTGTGAAAGCCCCTCCTCGCGGGAAGCCCTCGGGACTTCCTTTCCGCGCGCGCTTTACCGATGTGGGGCGGCAGGCCGGACTCAAAGAGATTGTGGTCTGTGGCCATCCGGATCGCAATGACTACATCATCGAGTCCATGGGTTGCGGCGCGGCCTTCTTCGATTACGACAATGATGGCTGGCTCGACATTCTGGTGCTCTCGGGCTCGCGATTCGGCGATCCATCTCCAACCGCTTCCAACCGCCTTTACAAGAACAATCGGGACGGCACTTTCACTGACGTAACGGAGAAGGCCGGACTGTTCCGAACCGGATACGCATACGGCATTACTGTCGGAGACTATAACAACGATGGATTTGAGGACCTGTTCATCACCTACTGGGGCCAGAACGTGTTGTATCGCAACAACGGCGATGGGACGTTCACCGCGGTGACTAAAGAGGCGGGCCTGCTGAATGCACAAAATCGCTTTGGCTCCGGCTGCGCTTTCCTGGACTATGATCGGGATGGAAAGCTGGATCTGTTCGTGTCGAACTATGCCACGTTCGATCTGAAATCCGTGCCGCGGGCGCGCGGGAGCGGGAGCTGCAATTACTATGGTGTACCGGTTAGCTGCGGACCGCGGGGCCTGCCATACGGGCGCCATTCCCTGTACCACAACAATGGCGATGGCACCTTCACGGATGTCACGGATGCTTCGGGCATACGCAAGATCGCAGGAGGCTACGGCTTGACAGCGGTGGCCGCGGACTTGGATAACGACGGCTGGCCGGACATCTACGTGGCCTGCGATTCTACCCCGAGCCTGTATTTCCGGAACAATCGCGATGGAACGTTTACCGAGCAGGGTATCGAGAGCGGTGTTGCTCTGAGCGAAGATGGGATGGAGCAGGCCGGTATGGGTCTTGGGGTCGGCGATTTCAAGCTGGACGGCAACCTCCATCTCGTCAAGACACATTTCAGCCACGATACAAGCGCCGTCTACATAAACGATGGGACAGGCAACTTTAGCGACGCGTCGATTCGCTCGGGCCTCGGCGTTGAGACTCGCTTCGTGAGCTGGGGTATTGGCGTCACGGACCTGGACAATGACGGGAACCCGGATGTTTTCTGGGTAACCGGGGGCATCTACCCAGAGGTGGATAAGAAGCTCCCCGATTCACCGCACAAGACGCCGCGGGTAGTTTTTCGTAACATGGGCAAGGGACAATTCGAGGAGTTGATCGGACAGGCTGGACCGGGAATCGAAGCACTTCACTGCAGCCGCGGTTGCGCGTTCGGCGACTTCGATAACGATGGAGACATGGACGTCCTTATCGTGAATCAGAACGAGCCGCCATCCCTGCTGCGAAACGATGTGACCGGAGACTATCATTGGATCAAGATCAAGTTGAGCGGCGTCAAATCGAACCGCAGCGCAATCGGCGCGCGGGTTATTGTGCACTATGGCGACAAAGTACAAGCGCAGGAGGTGCTGAGCCAGTCGTCCTACTTGTCTGTGAATGACAGCCGTCTTCACTTTGGGCTCGGACCGGTCGCAACGGTGGACATCGAGGTTCGTTGGCCGGTAGGGCAAGTGGAGAAATTGAAGCAGGTGCATGCCGACCAGCTAATCTACGTCGTTGAGGGTTCTGGAATTACCCGCACGCAGAAATTTACGCGGGGGCAATGAGCCGAAGGGGCGCGAACGCAGCCTATGCGTGATGGTGATTCCTAATGTTGCGATTTCTTTCCGCGCTGGCCTTCGCTGGCCTGTTGCTCGCGCAGCGTGCTCCCATTGAAGATGCCTGGGATCTGTTGGCAAAGGGCGAGCGCAAGCAGGCGATTCGCGCTCTGCATGACATCCTCAAGACCAATCCGGGCGATGCCGATGCCAGACTGCTGCTGGGAAGCATCCTGGCGGAAGACGGTGAGCGTTCGGAATCCATCGCGCAACTGACTGAAGCTGTCCGGCTGCGACCCCAATCGGCGGAGACGCGCAATGCGCTTGGCGAGGCGTTCAACGGCTTTGGCGAGACGAAAACAGCGCGTGCAGAATTCGAGAAGGCTGTCGCACTCGATCCGGCGTTCGCACAAGCGCGAGTAAACCTTGGGCTGGTTTTGGTCCAGGTGGGTGAGTTCGGAGCGGCGGCGAAACATCTGGACCGCGCCTTGCAGATCCTTGGCCGTACACCGGACGCGGCCTATCCGCACTATCTGCGGGCCAAGGTGAACACCGAACAGAATGAAACTCAAAAGGCCGCGGTTCACTTGAATGAAGCTGTCTCGCTCCAGCCCGATTTTGCCGAGGCATGGTCGGACCTTGGACAGGCACGAAAAACGCTTTCGGACGACGCAGGTGCTCTGGCCGCCTTCAAGCGAGCGGTGGACGCAGGACCCGACGATGCGGTCGCGCAATACCGTCTCGGGTCAGAGTACCTTCATCAGGGAGAGACGCATCTTGCCGTACTGCACCTGCAGAAGGCATTGGACCTGAATCCCGACGATCAGTCCACACTGTATAACCTGCAAACTGCACTTCGCCAGGATGGCCATGTGGAACAAGCCAGGAAGACGAAGGAGAAATTGACAGAACTGCTCCGTAAGAGAGATAAGGCCGTCGAGAACGCGTTAGCTGGGGTGCAACTCAACAATCAGGGGGCGGAATTCGAAAAGGCCGGCAACTTGCGCGGCGCACTGGAGAAGTATCGGGCAGCCCTGGAGCTTTGTCCGGAACATGTCGGATTCCGTGTCAATTTTGCGGTCGTGCTCCTCCGGCTGGGTCAGTGGAGCCAGGGCATCGCGGAGCTGCGCGAAGCAGTGCGTAGGGATCCCCGCAACAGTACAGTAAAGGCAGCGTTGGATGATGCGGTTGCGCAAGCCCCGCACGAGCCGTAGCGGAAGGTAACGCCGCCACGCTCCCCCGGCGCAACCTGTTTAATGAATAGGCGATTCGACTGGCGAATCATAAACCGGTGGCCCCGCGGGGTAGAATATTCCGCGCGTTCCAGCCATGGACGGTCCACGTCGCATTGTTGCCGCCCCCGCCGGTCCTTGCGAAGTTAAACACAGCGGCTTAAGTAATTGCGCATAATCGCCGGAGGGTTTCATTGCGGATGGTCCATTGATGGAACTCCGCTTCCACAGCGGCGATCACGTTGTCCAGGTTCGGAAAATATCGATTATATTATGCAGGCAACGGCGCCGAGTCAGTTTCCAAACTCGCTCGAGCGGATTCAACTCCGGGCTGTAGGCGGCAGATAGTCCAGAGCAAAGTCATCGGCATGCTCTTCTCTCCACTCCTTGTGCAGCCGGGCATGATGATATCTCGCGTTGTCAGTGATTACAACGACGCTTCGCTAACCGCCTGCGCGAGTTCCGTGTCTTCATGATTTCGGTATTCTCCTAAGGAACACTTGTGTCTACTGTACGGCTGGCGGTCGGCACGATGTTGAACCCAAGCTGGCAACTGCGCGGGCGCGGATTGCGAGGAGTGGA
The DNA here is from genome assembly GCA_038200305.1 of Bryobacterales bacterium. GTDB lineage: Bacteria > Acidobacteriota > Terriglobia > Bryobacterales > Bryobacteraceae > JANXXV01. Next base: position 17,934 of record JBBPYD010000156.1, on the reverse strand, counting down.
GTTTGTTGCCAGCGATGACCATGCGGGTTTGAGGAAAGCGATTGCGGAGATGCTGCCCGAAGCGGTCTGGCAACGCTGCTACGTACATTTTCTGAGGAATGCGCTGGACTATCTGCCGCGCAAGGCTGATGACGATTGCCTGATGGAACTGCGGTGGATGTATGACCGGCGGAACATTGACGAGGCCAGACGAGACTTGGCAGCCTGGCTGCAGAAGTGGGGACAGCGATATCAGAAACTCTGCGATTGGGTGGAAGCCAATATCGAGCAGACGTTTAGCTTCTATCGGCTGCCACAGTTGCATCATAAGCACATGAAGTCGACCAACATGCTGGAGCGGCTCAACGAAGAGTTGAAGCGGCGGACGCATGTTGTGCGGATCTTTCCCAATGAGGCCAGTTGTCTGCGGCTAGTGCGGGCGCTGGCGGCGGAGATTCACGAAAACTGGATTGAGGCGATGAGGTACATCAATATGGACCTGTTAAAGGAACACAAAAAGGAGCAGATGAGAAAAGTTGAACAAGCTGCGAAGCAGCAATGGAGGTTCGCATGGCTCAGATATTTTGCAGAACTTGACATACACAACTCAGCGCTTGAATTATCGACAGGGACGGGCGTTGGGTTAGGGAGCGAATCTCCTTAACGCCAGCGCTTCAGCAACTCCGTAACCAGCATTGGGGAATCCCGGCCCATTTCACACTCTTGGTTTCGCGATCACTCGAGGGTCGCGAGCCAAATGTCGGCTTCATACGCGACAATGCTGAAGTATATCAGCCGATCGTCTCGCGAGAGCGTTAATCCGCTCATGGAATACGGAGCGACGGAAAGGATTTCGCGCGAATTCCTGGACTGGCTATCTATGAGGTAAAGCTTGCCACGATGATCCTGCAACAGCAGTCTGCGGCTGTCTCCCAGCCACACGGGGTTATATCCGAATTCCGCCAGCCGCTCCAGTCTCTCGGATTCCAAATAGTAGATTCCGAGCCCGAGTACCGACATGCCGTCGGCTTTCAGAAGCGCTCCAACGAGTTTCCGCCCATCGGGAGACCAGGACCATACCTGAAACCGCGCGCCGAACTCGGGCGGCACGACCACCGGCTTCGGCGCTTGGTCCTTCCACGGTCTCGCGACTTCCATCACTAAAGGACTGGCGTCGGGGACGGTGTAGACCAGCCGCTTTCCATCCGGCGACCATACCGGAGCATAGACTGCAGGAGCCGACGTGTAGGTAAGCCGCTCCAAAGCACTGCCGTCCGGGTTGATCAGCCAGATGTCATACTCGCCGCCGCGGTTGGAATGAAAGGCAATGCGCCGGCCGTCGGGGGACCAGCGGGGATAGCGGTCCTTGTAGACATCGTTGGTGAGCTGCCGGAGTCCGGTTCCGTCCGTCTTGATGACATAGATGTCTTCCTGCTTGCCTTCGTCGTGGAACGCCAGCCACTCGCCGTCCGGTGAAAGATCAGGATACCGAGCCTGCCGGGAGCCCTGCGTGATCCACTGCGGCTGCGAGACGATGGTTTCCTTGACGGTATCGAAGCCGACTTTCTGGATGTTCGCTGGGGCGAACTGCTGCACGTAGGCGATTCGCCTGCCGTCGCGGGAGATGCTGATCGGGCCGCGCTGTAAGGGGAAGGGGTAGTGATCGCCTCCAGCCGGCCCAGAACTCTCCCGGACTTCTCGTCGATGCTGACTCGCCACAAATTCATGCTCCCGGCGCGATCGCTCGCGAAATACAGGCGACTACCGTCCGGTGACCAGACGGGGCTCCAGTCCAGAGCGGCATCCTGAGTGACCGCGACCGGATGCGTGCCGTCGGCGGATACAGTCCAGATGTCGCGCTGACCACCGTGAACGGCCCAGTAGGCGATGCGGTAGCCGTGGGGAGACCAGTTGGGCTGAACCGCATCCAGCGCCACCGCAGGCTTCGTGAGTATCCGTTTCTCACCGCTCGACGCGTTCACCACCCAGAGCTGGCTCTCAAGGGCAATCCGGGCTGCGGGGTCCCACGCCACCGCGGTGCCGAAAACGATTTCCTTGCCGTCCGGTGACCATGCGGGGTTGAAGCCGAAATCGCTGAGACGGCGGACCGACTCGCCCGTCGCGCCCATGACGAAAATGCCTCCCCCTTCTCTTTCGGAGCGAAATGCGATCCGCTCGCCATCGGGAGAGAAGGCGGGCTGGGTGTCGTCGGCGGAGCAATCTTTGGTCAGGTTAATGGGGTTCTTGCCGCCGACACGGTGGAAGTAAATGTCCCAATTGGCGGAGCCACGGGCAGCATAAACCAGCGACCTGCCATCCGCAGAAAGGCTGGGGAAGGTTTCCCGCCCGGCCTGGTCGGTGAGCTGGGTGAAGCTGATGTCCTTAGCCTGACTTGCCGTCTCGGTGCGTGGCCGCAGAACGAAATACGCCGCAGTTGCTGCGATGACGAGTGCGGCGACGGCAAGCGCCCCCTTTGACCAAGGCGCCGGCGGTATTGCCACCGGACCGAGTTCGATCGGCGAGACGACTGGCTGGAGTGGAATTTCCACCACCGGCATGGTTACCGGAGCCGCGAACAAATAACCGCGTCGCGCCACTGTCCGGATCAACTGCTGCGATTCATCAGCCAAGGCGCGCCGGATTTCCAGCAAACGCTGAGCGAGCGAGTTGTCCGTGATCGCCGTGTCCGGCCAGACCGCCTCGGTCAGGGCGGTCTTAGTCACCAGCCGGCCGTGATGCTCGACCAAACAGGCCAGGACCGCAAACGCCTTCGGACTTAACGTGACCTCTTCGCCGTGGCGGCGCAGAAAGCCGCAGTCCAGGTCCAACGTGAATTCGGCAAAGCAGTACTGGTGGCGGGGCCTTTCTCCCCCGGGGGTTGACTCACTGCTTCTCAAGCCAGTCTCCTTGCACTAATTACAAACTGTCGCTCTAGCTTTCAGCACATCATCGAACGGTGATGAATTCGTCATCAGTTTATCATCGCGTCATCAATACTTTGCAACTGCTCCTCCGGTACTCTAGATACCTCAGCAGCGCTGAGAAAAAGGAGTATCGAATGGAACGCGTTACCAGAATCGCTGTGTTTGCTGTAGCCCTTGCTGTCCTCATCGGCTTGTCCGGTGTAGCGCCCGGCCTGAGGCCTTTGGCTGAATTGCTGGCCGCGGCGCAGGCTGCCGCCGACAATGCCGTCACCTACGATGTCGCCTGCGACTGCCGTACGGCCTCAACAGGATTTTTCGCTGGAACCCGAGGCGACGTGTTCATCGTCAACGGCAAGATATTTCCGGCCGGGACGCTTCCCACTGGAACCGCGTCCAACGATCCAACTCAACCCGTCAACGGAGTAGCCTCGATCGGCGAATGGATGTGCCGCGGCCAAGTGGCTCAGCCATTTCCGCCTGCCGTTGCCTCGGTCTACGCGTCGGTGCCCTTCGCTCTCAATACACAGTACTTCATCTTGAAGGATGGCAGAGCATTAACGGTCGAAGGGTACACGACCCCCGAAGGGGAACTGCTGTCGATAACCGGTGGCATCGGCGGCTTCAGCGGCGCGGCCGGCTTCACCGTAGAAGGACCCCTCGGCACGAATGCCACCGGATGTCCGAACTTCCGCGCCAGGTTCAATATCCAGGCGGGCTCTGTGCGCGGCGCTCTGAACAATTAGCGATTGTCGATATCGAGGTCAAAATGCGTTACTGGAAGCGGCAGTACGGCGGTGCCCTCGCCCTGTGGGTCGCGCTCCCATTGGCCCACGCACTGAGCAACCCGATTTCAAACGCAGCGCGTGAGTTTGTCACGAAAAGTGACTTTTGGCACATCGCTGTCCCAGAAACTGAAGTTTTTGGGACGCGTTCAAGGCTTGCCACCGTAGGGTGGTCCCGGCCGCCGCTAAAGCTCCACAATGTTCATGTACGAGGAAAAAGACACCACAAGCAGAACGCGCTTTTGGCCAAGCTGCTGTATTGCGGTTCCTGTAGCGTTCTAATGATTTCCACCTACACGAGCAAAGGTGGGCAACCACACAGGTATTACATCTGCGGCGGTTCCCGCCGCCAGGGTGCCAAAACGTGCGGGGCACGGCCGGTTTCCGCAGTGGATCTCGAGACAGCGCTCACGCGCCAACTGCAACCGATACTGGGCAATCAACTCAGTGCCCCGGTGATTCAACAGTCGCTCGACCGGATTGTGTACGACAGCCAGACGAGGCGAGTGTTGACGACGATGCGTGACGGCACCGGTTTCGAATTCCTCTTGGCGGTGCCGCACCGAGGCGGCGTGCGCCGCACGGATGTGGAAAGCAAATCGGGCCGCATTCCGAGGATCAGCCGGGTCCTGGCGCTGGCGATCAAAATAGAACGTTTGATCAGGGAAGGAGTGGCTCGCAACTATAGCGATGCGGCACTCCTCGGCCATGTCAGCGGTTGTCGGATGTCTCAGATCATGCTCCTCAGAGAGCTGGCACCGGCCATTCAGGAAGAGCTGTTGTTTCTGCCCAAGACTCTGTCAGGTCCGGACCGCTTCTACGAAAGAACCCTTCGGAAAATTGCTCACGTAATCGATTGGGAACAGCAGATGGAGATGTTCCGGTTACTCATCAAAACCCAAGGCAGTTGAGATTTCTTGAAATCGATGCCCCGACAAGAGCCGCAAAACAAGAACACCGCCGGAATCACAACCGGTGGTGTTTTCAGTGAGAGGAAATTTATTTGGATTGGATCCTATAGTAGCGTTCTCCGTCGGGACGTCGCTCGGAGTGAATGTGGAGACCCATCTTTTTCGACAGGCTGCCGCTCAAGAAGCCGCGGACGCTGTGAGCCTGCCACCCAGTCGCTTTCATGAGTTCTTGCAAAGTAACACCCTCAGGCTGGCTGAGCAGACTGATGACCTGAGCCTTTTTGCTACCCTCGCGCAGCTTCCGAAGGGGGCCGGTGATGGCCTTTTTCCTAGAATGGCTTTTTACCGGCGGAGTGTCAGATATCAGCACAGGTGTCGTGGAGGTCAAGCTCTGACTGGCCTTCCAGATTCGGGCGACCGCCTTGTTGCGGTCTGCGAATCTCTTGACCGGAGTAACACCAGCTAGGCTGTTCCAGACCTCGACCAGCCGTGACATTGGCCACTGTGAAGCGATGCGTGCCAGGTCTTTTTCGCTGTGGAAGTCTGCCCGCTCACCCGAATCCCTCTTTTCCTCCCCAACTGTCGCCGGTTCCTGCTTTCGGCGCTGCTGGTCGAGTTGCTGGAAATAGGCTGTATCGTCGATAATCAACAACTCGCCGTTTTCATCCATGCGCATGTACCCGTTCTCGACGTTCGCCACAGCATCCTGCTCTTCTGTCGTCGGTCGCCGGCCTTGCGGGCCCTCAGTGAATGTGATCATTTTGTTTTCTTCTCCTTGGATAGATGTCCATCACAGTAATTCGTGATTCGAAGCAAGCGCGCCATGGTGTGCCCGATTTATAAAGGTCTGTACGAGCGATCCGCTCCGGTACCGGGGCCGGACACGGTGGTGGCGCGCGAGACGCTCATTCAGGATTCGAAGGATCTGGGCGGGTCCATCGACTATTTGGAGACACGCACCGACATCGACACCGGGCGGCTTGCATCTGTGTGAGTGCATCGCGGGGCGTTGGGGGAGCAGGCGATGTTTACCGCCTACGGCGCTTCCCTTCGTTCAGGGGATCTGTCGCGCCAGTTGGCGCCGCCATTCTCGATTCCAATGGCGATCTGCTCGCGGTCGGATGCAATGAGGTGCCTAAGGTGGGCGGTGGACTGTATGGACCGGAACGCGACAACAAGAGGGACCTCGCGTTGGGAGAAGACTTAACCTCATCGGCGGCCGTGGGATACGGATACTCCGGTTCCAGCCGGTAGTTGATGCTGAACCAGGTGAAGCCTCCAGCCGTTAACGGCTGGAACAGCGGTTCGATGAACTTTCCTGCTTTGTCGCCAGCCGTCCAGCCGCCCCCATGCACCAAAATCACAGTTGGGAAGGGTCCGCGGCCGGCAGGAACGTGCGCATCCGACTTCACGCTGGTGCCCACTGGGCGCGTATATTCCACATCGTTCGACACGGTGTGGTATCGGCTGCAAACGCAGCCGTGGCAATTAGAAGAACTGAGAGAAGACGCATGGTAGGAAACAAAAAACGCGCTTCGGAAGCATTGTGATCTGCTTAGCCGAAGCGCGGATCGAACAGGCAAAAGTTAGAAAAGGATCTTCAAACCCAGTTGTACTTGACGTGGACTATTTTCTTGGCTGATGACGACCCCGAACGCTGGAGTATTCAGCGTAGTCCCTGGATTGCCAAACAGCGGCGTGTTAGTCAAGTTAAACGCCTCTCCCCGCAGCTCGGCCCGCATCCGCTCCATAATCCGGAAGCTCTTGAATACCGAGAAATCGAGTAGTCTTGCGTTTGCGTTCCGCAATTGTGCCGTGCTGCGAGACATGTTTCCAAACGTAAATGGCGCCGGTTGCGTGAACTGCGCAGTATCAAACCAGCGGTCTATCGTTTGTTGATTGCCGGAAAGCTTGGCGCTTACACCCGTCGTATCCGGGGTCTGCCCGCCTCCGAACGAGTTGCTCGTATTCTGGGCTGTGGTAAAGCGAAGCGGCTGTCCTTGAGACAACGTGAGAATGCCGTTCACCTGCCATTGGCCCAGAACTGTATCCGTTAAGCGGTTCCAATTCTTGCCAAGCATCTTCCCCCGGCCGATCGGCAACTCGTAGGTTACGTTAGAAACGAACCGGTGCGGCTGGTCGTACGAAGAGATGCTGTAGTCGCAGGCGCGGCAATACCAGTTCCTGATGATCTGTGCGCCATTGTTGTTCCAAAGTCCATCGGCGCCGTCGCTCATCGTCTTTGAAAAAGTGTACGAAGAGAGCAGGCTGAAGCCGCTGGAAAATCGCTTTTCAAAGCGCATCTGCAGCGCATGGTAATTGGAATTGCTGTAGGCGGCATTGGTCGCCGATACTCCGTTCCACAGCGGGAACGGGCGCAACAGTTGGCCGCGTTGAATAGTTGGCTGCGCCAGGGCACCCACGGTTACAGTCCCGTAAAACGGATTGGGCACCAGTTCCAGGAGTGAATTCCCCAGGGCGAGTTGTTCCGGCCTCAGTTGATCCAACTGGGTCGAAAGAGCGAGATGCGTGCCGCGGTTGCCGGCATACGCAATTTCAAACAACATATCCCGCCCAAGGTTTCTTTGGATATTAAAGTTCCATTGTTGGCTGTATACCGGCTGAAGCGTGTCCGGAATAGCACCGCTCAACCCTTGCCCAAGCTGCGATAAGAGTCCATCCTTTGTTCCGTTCGAGAAATTGTAGCCCGACGGAAATGGGTTGCTCAGTGTCGCATTCAAGTTCACCCCGTCAATGGTGGAAAGCCAGGGCGTGCTCGATTGGAACGCGTTGCTGGTATACCCGGAACTCGCTGCATACGATGGCAAGCCGAAGAATACGCCGTAGCCCGTTCGAATTACCGTCTTTGGATTTAGCTCATAAACAAATCCGATCCGGGGATTGATTTGCTTCGGAGACGTATTGCGAATAGCCCGGCGGCCCAGCGAATCCCCAGCGAATAGATATCCGCCGGTCACGTTCAGTCCGAGTTTGTCGCTTACTGGGTTCTTCACGTACGGATCGATCGCGGCCAAGTGGTTGTAGCGCTCTGTTACCCCACCTTCGAAATCCCACCGCAAGCCGGCATTGATCGTGATTTTGTGGCTCAACTTGAAATCGTCCTGAATGTACGCCGCGTAATACTTGTTTGCGTTAGCCGGACGAATTTGGTGTGTAATGCTGCCGCCGCCGGGTCCGGCTGCCCCGTTGCTCCCCGCACCTAGCAGGAACGATGCATACCCCACTCCGGAGTTCGCGGTGGAAGCCCGTGGATCGGGACCTTGCGTCATCACGCGCTCGAAATTGAATGTGCCGCTCGGCGTTCCAAGCTGGCCATAATTGACTAAGTTGAATCGCACATCCACACCGTATCGCAAGCTATGCTTACCCGTCACCTTCGAGATATTCGCCAGAATGCTGTGCGTCACATCGCCCATCAGATATACGTCGCCGCCGTTCGGTCCCAGTTGCGTATAGTCCTGAATGGTGACCGTGGGGAAGAGCGGTTGATTTGAAATTTGATCGATGGACCCCGGCAAACCCAATGTAGACACCTGGAATCCTTTGCTCCACGGATAACGGTTGCCGCTCACTCGTCCGAACCCATAGCGAATGTTCAACACTGTGGTGTTATTCAGCGTGTTCAGGTAATCGAGTGCGCCGTTCTGCAGCCGCTGGTTCATCGGGTCGCAGCAGCCCGGATCAGCGATATTACCCCAGTAATTTGGCTTAGAGTAGACGCTGTCCATAAACGTGTAGCGTCCGAACATTCGCTGCCGGTCATTGATGATATGGTCAATCTTCATCTCGATCCGGTCCTGCGGTTGCGGATAGGCAGCCTGCAATACAAGGTTGTTCTGATGAGAAAACGGCAGGCCGGTGCTATTCGCTTCCGGATAATACTTCTGCATCTTCAGGGCAACCGGATCCAATCGGTTCTGTGGGATCACATTGTTCGGGAAAGGCGACCGTAGAAATGCACCGGGCCTGTTCGGATCTGGCCGCGTGGTCTGTGGATCGTAAATCACCTTCAACTGTCCTTGTGCATTGAAAGTATGGCTGAAATCGCCGATCTTTTCCAGAGCGCTCGGCACCGTTTGCAACGCGGGAGACGCTGCCAGCACCCGCTGTCCCTCATAGTTGAAGAAGAAGAACGTCTTGTTTTTGCCGTTGTAGATTTTCGGAATATCAATCGGTCCGCCCACGCTCGCCCCAAACTGATTGCGCTTGAAACTAGTGAGCGATCGGCCTGCGCGGTTCTGGAAGAAGTTGTTTGCATCGAAAACACTGTTGCGAAGAAATTCAAAAACACTTCCATGAACGGTGTTGGTTCCTGATTTCGTCACTAGCGTTACCAATCCGCCGCCGCTCCGTCCGTACTCCGCCGAGTAAGCGTTGGTCTGAATCTTGAATTCTTGAATGCCTTCCACCGAAGGAATGGCGCTCACCGCGGGAATCGTCGAAATGTTATGAGAGACCGTCGCCGTCACCCCGTCTAAGAGGATGTCGCCGGTCGATTCCTGCCCGCCATTCACGATGAACCGGTTCGCAGTAAATGTATCTCCCACACCGCTGGTCTGCCGGACCATGAATACTCCAGGTACCAGCGCCGCCAGATTAAAAATGTTGCGGCCATTGAGCGGCAGATCCAGAATGCGCTTATTTTCCACTACCGCCCCCAACGTCGAATTGGTCGACTCCACCAACTGCGCCTGGCCGGTTACGGAAACGCTATCCACCAAGGTGCCGACCTCCAGCACGATGTCTGCCGAGACTTTCTGCTGCGTGGAAATTGGCAGCGCGTCGAGTGCATACTTCTTAAATCCTTCCTTCTCGACATTCACGCGGTAACTGCCTGGTGACAGTTGTCCGACAAGATAAAAACCGGATTCATTCGATTCGGTACGGAAACTGGTGTTCCTACCGAGGTCAGTTACAGTAACGGCGGCTTGTGGGACGACCGCGCCAGATGAGTCAGTTACTAACCCGGATATGGACCCGGTGAATGACTGACCAAGAAGTACGGATGCCAATACAACAGACGCGAACATCTGCGAGGCGAGACGCAACATGGTGACCCTCCTAATAGGCTGGCAGAAATCCTATCCCATTGAGATCGCCACGTCAAGGCGACTGAGCGCTCAAGCGATCCGACCAACGGCATCACGAGTTCCCCTTATCGCTTGAGCGCTCAAGAGTTGATAAGATGAGAACGTTTCCCGAGAACCATGGAGTAGTATGGTTCCTACGTCACGGACCGCACCTATGAATCTACACCGCTGTCTAACGCCATTGTTGCTGCTTCCGGGACTTCTTGGCGCCGCGCCCGACGCAGTCTTTGACCAACAGATACAGCCCGTCTTGACCGCGAACTGTGCCGCTTGCCATTCAGGCAAAACGAAAACAAGCGGATTCTCCGTTGCTACGGTCGACGCCGTAATCGCAGGCGGCAATAAGCACGGAAGGGCCGTGATTGCGGGCGATGCAGTGAACAGCCCGCTTATCGAAATCATCAAGGGCCATCTCACTCCGCGCATGCCTATGGGCAAAGTGCTGCCGGAAGTCGAAGTCACCCGGATTGAAGATTGGATCAATCACCTGAAACCTGACCAGCAGGCGCAAGCGAAGCAGGACTGGCGTTGGGCGTACCGCAAACCGGTGAAGCAGGAACCTCCAAACGTAGCGAATGCAAAATGGGTCCAAAATCCAATCGATGCCTTCGTGCTCCACAAGCTTGAGGAAAAACAACTGCCTCCCGCGCCCGCCGCCTCGAAGCGGCAGTTAGCCCGTCGCGTCTATTTCGATCTGGTCGGCTTGCCTCCAAGTACCGGTGAAATGAATGTGTTTCTCGAAGACCAGTCTCCAGACGCGTACACAAAGCTGGTAGATACACTTCTGTCCGATCCCCGCTACGGCGCTCGCTGGGGCCGGCACTGGCTCGACTTAGTCCGTTATGGGGAAACCAGCGGCTTGGAAGGTGACGGCGCAATTGGAAATGCATGGCGCTATCGCGACTGGGTGGTTGACGCCTTCAATGCTGATATGCCTTACGACCGCTTCATCGTCAAGCAGATTGCAGGCGCGGACGAACACAGCAAGACCCGGAATAATTACGCTCCGGATATTCAAGGGCACATCCCCGTCGCCTATTTGCGCCTCGCGCCGTGGGACCGCTCGAATCTGGTGGCGGACGATGTGCGGCAGAATTACCTGAACGAAATCACCACCGCCACCAGTTCCATTTTTCTGGGCCTAACCATCGGCTGCGCTCGTTGCCACGACCACAAGTACGATCCGATACCCACGAAAGATTTCTACCGTATGCAGGCTTTCTTCCAAGCCATTAAGGTGGAAGACGTTGATGTCCCATACAAAGACAAAGCCTTCGCAGACTTCGCCGCGGCCAAAATCAAAGAATACGAAGAGCAGCTAAAGTCCGGGCCGGATAAGAAAGCGCTGAACGAACTTGGAAAGAAACTGTTGGCTCAATTGATTCAGTTAAAAACGGCCGACGTTAAAAACCGTGAACTAACGAAAGATGACTTACGGTTGGAGTTGCGGCGCAAAGATAGCACGGTGTTCACCGCCAAGGAGCGGCAAACCCACACAGAGCTGTTCGAAGACGCGAACCGGACGCAGGACATTGAAGAGCGCAACGCTCTGGACAGTATAGAAAAGACGTTTTTGAAGAGGCTGCAGCAGGCGGTGAAGACTGGTAAGGCCGATAACGCCGCCCGCTATCAGACCTTGAATCTCGAAGACCTGAAGCTGGAGGTTGGCAAGGCAAGCAAAAACATTCTGCCCAAACATGAAGTCGAGCGCCACCGGGAGTTAGCCGGCAAAGTCGGCTTAATCGAGCGCCGCATCGCCCGTCTGAAACCCCGCACATTGTCCGTCACTAATGTTCCCGGTCCTCCAAGTGGTCCTGGCCTGCCGCTAACCCATATTCTAAAGAGCGGCGATTACCGCCAGCCCGGTGAGGCGGTAGAGCCTGGTTTCCCCTCGGCCATTACCGGCAACTCCGAACCCGCTGCACTCGAATCCGACCGCTACCGCCAGTTCCCAACGCGAGGACTTCGGATGACCCTGGCCAAGTGGATTGCAAACCCTGAAAACCCGCTGACAGCCAGAGTGATGGTGAATCGCATCTGGCAGTATCACTTCGGACGCGGCATCGTCGAGACTTCCAGCGACTTCGGAAAGAACGGATCACTGCCGTCGCATCCGGAATTACTTGACTGGTTGGCCACAAAATTTATTGAGGAAGGCTGGAGCATCAAAGCCATGCACCGCCTGATTCTCACCTCCAGCGCCTACAGGCAGTCGTCTGAAAACACCGCCGCGAAAGACAACACAATCGATCCCGACAACCACTTGTTGTGGCGCTTTGAACGCCGCCGGCTCGAAGCGGAACAGGTTCGCGATGGCATCTTGTCTCTCAGCAACCGGCTGAATTCGGCCATGGGCGGCCCCAGCGTGTATCCACCCCTCCCCGCTGACCTCGCAGACGCCGCAAGATATGGCCGCGAAGGTAGTTCCATGTGGGAATCGAATGAATCGGAAGCGGATAACCGCCGCCTGTCTATCTACACTTTCCAGCGCCGTTCTTTGCCGCAGCCGATGATGCTCGCCTTTGACGCTCCGGTCTTCAGCGAGTCGTGCGAGCGCCGCAGCGTCACCACCACGGCTCTGCAGGCCTTATCCATGATGAATGGCGACTTGGTAAACGAAGAAGCTGCGCATTTAGCCGAACGAATCGCCACTGACGCTGGAGCCGGCGCATCCACCCGCATCACCAAAGCATTCGAGACGGTGTTGAACCGCCCGCCAAAGCCCGACGAGCTTAAGAAGTTTTCAGACTCCGGCTATTCGCTGGTCAGCATCTGCCGTGTACTGCTCAATTCCAATGAGTTTCTTTATGTCGACTAACCGGAGGCCGCTATGAACCGTCGAAACTTTCTTACCCAGTCCTATCTCGGATTAGGAGGTTTGGCCTTCTCCGCAATGGCAGCGCCGTCCATGTCGGAAGGCCCGATGGTTCCGAAGCCGCAGCACTTGATCGCGAAGGCGAAGCGCTGCATCTTCCTATTCATGGAAGGCGGCGTCAGCCAAATGGATCTCTTCGACTACAAGCCGGCGCTGGAGAAATACGCAGGCGAGCAGATTCCGAAGCCGGAAGGCACGGTGGGAGAAATCGCCACATTCTCCAACGCTCCGAACCGCGTTATCCCCTCGCCGTTTCCGTTCGCCAGGCAAGGCCCATCCGGACGCTGGATGTCGAGTCTGCTGCCCGGCATGTCTCAGTGTGTAGACGACATGGCTTTCATCCAAGGCATTAAGGTCGATAACAACAATCATGGACCTGCGGTCTATCACACACTGACCGGAAATATGTTCCCTGGTAGCGCCTCGATAGGCGCCTGGGCCACCTACGGTCTTGGCAGCGAAAACCAGAATCTGCCCGGCTTCATAGTGCTGGGCGACCGCCGCGGCGCGCCCATTGGCGGGGCATCCGTCTGGGGCAATGGTTTCCTGCCGGCCGCCTATCAGGGCACGCTGTTCCGCTCCGGCGCGACGCCCATCGTCGATCTGAAGCCGCGCGTGGACATGACCCCCAAACATCAGCGCGACGAACTGGACCTGCTGAAGTGGCTCAATGAAAAGCACGCTGCCGAACGTTCCAACACTGGCGAACTCGAAGCTCGAATAGCAGCCTACGAACTAGCGTTCCGCATGCAAATGGAAGCCCCGGAGCTGGTGGATCTTCGGACCGAGAGCGAAGCGACAAAGAAGCTTTATGGCCTCGACGACGCGGTGTCAGAACCCTTCGGGCGCCAATGCCTGCTAGCCCGCCGGATGGTAGAGCGAGGCGTCCGGTTTGTAATGGCGCTGCACGGCGCAGGCGGCGACCGTTGGGACGATCACGGCGACATCAAGGGACGCGTTCCAAAACACTGCAAAGAAATTGACCAGCCGGTAGCAGGGCTGCTGAAGGATCTAAAAGCCCGCGGACTCCTGGAAGACACGCTGGTAGTGTGGGCCTCAGAGATGGGCCGCACGCCCTTCGACAACAACCTGGTGACAGACAAACCAGGTCGCGATCACAACCAATACGGCTTAGTAGTTTGGATGGCCGGCGGTGATGTCAAGGCAGGCTCTACCTTCGGCGAAACGGACGACTTCGGCCTAAAGAATGCCGAAGCTCCAATCCCGCTAAGGGACGTACACGCCACCTTTCTGCGTCTCCTGGGCCTGGACCAAAACCGCCTGACCTATCTACACGCTGGCCGCTACAAAAAGCTAACTGATATAGGCGGCAAAATCATAACCCAAGTAATTGCGTGAGGGACCCTAACTCACCTCCACATCCCAACCAAACCCAGGGCGCTCGGAAGGCCGCGCATACACACCTTCAGGTCCACGGGAAACTGAATTGTCCTCCTCATACCGCCGGTAAACCTCCTTCGGCCGCCAGGAGCAGGAATAAACAACTCAGCCCAAGGAGCATTCGGAGTAGCCATCACAAAGTGAATGCAGTCAAAAGTTCCGCCAGTGTGGAATCACCGGAATATCATAAGCAGCCGCCAGAGCCGCAATCCGCCGCAGTTCCGTCAACCCGCCACACCAATGAATGTCCGGCTGCCACATCTGCGCAGACCGGTGTTCCAACAGTTGTCGAAAGCCGTACCGCGTATACTCATGCTCACCGGTAGCAATCCGTGTAGATTTAATCTGCTCATTCAACCGCCCAAACCCCGCATAATCGTGCGGCTGCAAGACTTCCTCCATCCAATAAATCCCGTAAGGCGCAGCCATTTCCGCCATCTCAATCGTGTACCGCTCGGTCCACGACATCCAGCAATCCAGCATGATGTCCCCGTCCGCACCAAGCAGATCCCAAGTGCGCTTGATCAGCGCCAGATTCTTCTTTATCCCCTCGCGGCCATCCGCCGGTCCGTGCGGAATAGCCAGCTTCAACCGCTGAAATCCAAACTCCCGATGCTGCTCCAGATCGTTCCCTGTGCAATAAGCAGGAATTCGATCTTTAGTAGCGCCGCCAAGCATATTGTAAACCGGCATCCCTAAGGCATTCCCAATCAGATCCCACAGCCCCAGGATCCACGCCGCTAATCGCATTCATCACCACCCCGGCACGCCCGTAATACATGCTCGACCGCCAGAGAATATCCCAAATACGCTCCGCATTGAACGGATCTTCGTTCCCCAGCAGCTTAGTAAAATGCTTCTCTACAATCTCGCCGCCGCCATCGCACCCAATCCCATCCGCAAGAAATCGCGACGACTTATATTCATGTTTCACCCCTTCACCCTGTATCTCTCCACAGCTTCTTCGTCCACATCCAGCCCGATCCCCGGATACAGCGGAGCCAACAGATCGCCATTCTCAAACCGGAACATCGCCTTGCTCTTCAAAACCTTCAACCCCGGTGACCACTGCTCTTCCGGCAACAGCGGCGGCCAGAGCAACGCATTTTCCTGCAGCGGAGAACCAATCGCCAATGTCGCTTGCAGCCAACCCGCCAAGGGCAACGCCATCGACCCGTGCAGGATGCAAGGCACATGGAACGACTCCGCCAGAATTCCCACTTTCCTGTACATATATATGCCGCCCGCGCTGCAGAATATCCTGCGGACAGGCAATGAACGATGTCCCGGTAACCCCGGCATCCGTGTGTACGCGGGTAACCGGATAAACATAAACGCGATCCGGTTCGCGTTCCCCCCGTGCGGCACCGTTACGGAAAACGATTCCACATCTGTGATGCGAACCCACCGCGCTTCCGCCGCCAGTGAACGCAACGGCTCAAGCAATGCCAGGGCTGCGCCACCGCCAAGTATCGATCGTCTGGTAAGCATTCGTTCTCTCAAAAGTAAAGCTTCGCCGCCAACTGCAGAATGCGAGGATCGTAGGTGCTGTTCACAATCCCAAAGGTCGACGGGCTGTTCTGCGTAGTTCCAATCCCCAGGAATTGCGTGTGGTTGAATACGTTGAAAAACTCAGCGCGAACCTGCAGCCTGGACGTTTCCCCAAGCAGCGGGATTGGAAAGTTCTTGTTCACTCCCAGGTCCCAATTGTTCACGCCAAAGCCGCGTTGCGTATTTCGCGATAGATTGCCGAACGTTCCTCTCGCCGGCGTGCTGTAAGCCTCGCGCACAAACCCCACCAACCCGCTCGTACGCGGATCCAGCTTCGATGGCTTAATAGCAGTTGCGTTCGCCCGCTGTCCACCCGTTCCCACGTTGGCAATGTCGTTGGTAGTCACAATCGTCAGCGGCATCCCCGTTCGGAAGTTGCTAATGCCGCTCAGTTCCCAACCTCCGAAAAGTCCGTTCAGCACAGGATGCGCGATGTTCATCGTTCGCCCTCGTCCGAAGGGGAGATCCCAAACATAACTGGCAATAAAGTTATCCGGTACATCCGAGTCGGCCAGTCCACGCTCAGGCCGCCGGTTATACATGTTCTGCCCCGCGCCGCCGCTATCGATAAACCTTGAGTGCGTATACGACGCAATAAAGCTGATGCCGACCGACAAGCGCTTTTCCACCTTGATGTATCCCGCGTTGTAATTCGACCACTGATAGTTGGCAACCATGCTGAACCCTGGGTTCAGATACGGATAAGGATCGCGCGCGGCAAATGGCGTTGGATTCAGCGGATCCGCGGGCAGCCGCGGCTGATTCACAAACACAGTTCCAATCTGCTTTTGTCCCGTGTTGCCAATGTATCCGGCTTCAATCAACAGCGTCGGGCGCAGCGCATATTGCACGTTGAAGTTGTATTGATAAATGTACCCGTCCCGCTTGTTCAGATCCACGTTCGTATTCACGGAAGACGGCACCTTATCCGGCGTGGGAAATAGCGTAGACAGAATCAACTCCGGCGTAGTGTTGCTTGAGGTCAACGCAGTCTGGATAAAGAACGGAGCCGTACTGGTCATCGGTCCCAACACAGCGCCACCAGTATTCAGCGCGTAGAAGATTCCTGCGCCGGTACGAATCGTGATCTTGTCGCCAAACCGGTAAGCCACACCAAGGCGCGGCGCGAAGTTGTTGTAATCGCCATGAATAGGCCGTTCCGGCAGCAGCGGGTCTCCCGTGCGCTGCACCAGCCCAGTGCCCGGCACAAAATATTCCGGCCGGTTCGCCAGTAACTGCCGACCCGTGGCAAGGTCGAAATTTGCCAGTCGTCCACGCCAGGGTTGAAACGCTTCGTATCGGATGCCCAGGTTTAACGTCAGCCGGTCAGAGATCTTCCAGTCGTCTTGGATGTAAGCCTGATACTGCGTTCCAATGGAGTACTTCGCCACGCCGCCGTAATTCCCCAGGCTCCCCAAGCCCCCGTTTGCCGACTGCACCAAGCCCAGCAGAAAGTCCGAAGTCGCATCGCCGGTGAAGTTGCCGCTGAAGTTAAATATGCCGTTCTGGTTGCTGCCCTGGTCATAGCCCACCATCATCCGGCTGGCATCACCGCCGATTTTAAAGCTGTGCCTGCCCCGGATCCAAGTCACATTCTCGCTCGCACGGTAATAGATATTGTTCTGCACGATGTGCGATCCATACCCCACGAATCCTCCTGTACCCGTGGGGAAACCCGGAGCGTAATTCGTCAGGTTAATGTTTGGTAGCGTGTAATCCCCAGGCGAAGGCGCCAGGTTCTGCAACCCAAGTTGCGCCGCGTAGTTGGTCGACGACAAATTGCCATCACCTTGCCTGGCCAGAAACGCTTTCGTAAATCCAATACGCGTCTCAGAAATCACATTGGAATTGAACAGATGGGTCACGCCCAACGATCCGTTATGCGTCCGGTCCGGGCGGATCAAGCCAAGGCCGTTGATATAAGCCGCGTTGCCCAGATCGTCGTTCGCATACGAGTAGCGTCCGAACAGAGTTGTGGTCGGCGTGAAGCTGTGGTCCACGCGGGTCGTAAATTGATCGCGCCGTTCCGTATCGCTCGGCGTTTTTAAATAATTCACGCCGGCCCGTTGGCCAATAAAATTCGGCGCAGGAAAATACTGCAGCAGCTGCTTTGAGATCGGATCGAAGCGGCTGGGCGGAATCACGTTATTCGGAAACGGCTGATTGTTATTGAAAGGATCTCTGATCTGCTTCGTCAGCCCCGAAAAGTTTCCGTTCAACATGTCGGTGGTCGGTACGTTGCCCTGCAAAATCACGCCCGTAACTCTCCGCCGTCCTTCATAGTTGCCGAAGAAAAACGTCTTATCTTTCTTTATAGGACCGCCAAGGTTAAATCCGAATTGGTTATAACTGAAGCGAGGCGCGCCCGCGGCCGGGCGGAAGACTTGGCCGGCCTGCAGC
>JBBPYD010000155.1:0-22502 GCA_038200305.1 Bryobacterales bacterium | reverse complement strand
CCAATCGGAGCAACATATCCAGTACTACGAAGTGGATTCGGTCGAGGGCAACTGGAATACCGGACGCGAGGAAGGCCCCAACCTCGGCTATAAGATTCGGAATAAGGAAGGCTACTTCCCGGTCCCGCCCCACGACACGCAGCAGGACATCCGCACGGAGATGACTTTGCTCATGATGGACGCCGGCCTGTCGCTGGAGCGCCATCACCACGAAGTGGCAACCGGCGGGCAGACGGAAATTGACTTGAAATTCGATTCCCTGGTGAAGTCTGCCGACCACATGCTGCTTTACAAGTACATTGTGAAGAACGTTGCCAATCAGTACGGGAAGACGGTGACCTTCATGCCCAAGCCGATTTTCCAGGACAACGGCAGCGGCATGCACACGCACCAGTCGCTATGGAAGGGTGGCAAGCCGCTGTTTGCCGGCGACGGCTATGCCGGCCTCTCGCAGATGGCACTGTGGTACATCGGCGGGTTGATCAAACACGGACCGGCGCTGGCGGCGATCATTGCGCCGACCACCAACTCCTACAAGCGCCTGGTACCAGGATTCGAAGCCCCGGTGAACCTGGCGTACTCACGCCGTAACCGTTCGGCCGCATGCCGTATTCCCATGTACTCGGCCTCGCCGAAGGCGAAGCGTGTGGAATTTCGTCCTCCGGACCCGAGCTGCAACCCTTACCTGGCATTTGCGGCCATGCTAATGGCCGGCCTGGATGGAGTTGAAAACAAGATCGATCCCGGTCAACCGCTGGACAAAGATATTTATGATCTCGGTCCAGAGGAGTTGGCGAAAGTGCCTTCGATGCCGGGCTCGCTCGAAGACGCCCTGGACGCCCTGGAAAAAGACCACGCCTTCCTGCTAAAGGGCGATGTCTTCACCGAGGAGTTGCTGAGCACCTACATTGACTACAAACGCTCGAAAGAAGTGGACGCGGTTCGCCTGCGCCCGCATCCGTATGAATTTGCCCTGTATTACGATATTTAGCCGGAAAAGTACTGAGGCCCGGCATCTTGCCGGGCCTTTTTTGTTGTTGCAGGATTGCGGATGAGGAGATTACATGGAAGCCTTCAGGCGCTGAACCGGAGCTTCGGAAGATATATTGTGTAATCCGGCTAGACTATCCCTCCGAACTTCGTGGATTTCGAAGTCTTGCAGTTCCGTAAGCCCGTCACAGATGGCTTCAAGCGTGGCGTTGGACTTCGCCAGAACCGAGAGGAGGTACTTGCGGGCTACTGGGCGGTCCGCAGGGTGAATGAGCTTCCACCAGCGCTTCATGGATTCCTGCACATCACCCTGGTTTTTTGCGTCCTCTACCAGGCTGTCAATCAGCCGGTAAACCTTGCTCTTAACGGCTTGATAAGAAACCGAGACTTCCTGGCCCATTGTGTCCGGTACTCCTTCGGCTGCTATAGAGCAAGAGACTGGCCAAAACGGGCGCTGTGATTTGAAAGGGACTTAGCTTTAGTCCATCCAAGTTGTTGGAGAAACCGGTTCAGCAGCTATGGTTTTCCGTAGAGCCGGAGCGCAATTGCGCAACAGGAGTGGATGTACAATGCCAACTCGATTCTCGATTGCACTTCCGGTGAGAATAGATTTGCAGTGCGGAGGGCTGGATGAGGCAAGTTTGCGTGCTGGTTCTGCTGGCGGTGATATCTGCGCCATCTGAGGCGCAACAAGACGAGGGTTCGAGCCGCATGTTCCTGCCTTCGGACACGCTCTGGGGATATGCGCAATTCGACATCGCTCCCCCGCACAACGAGATTGACCCCAATGTCTGCCGCGCTGATGCGGGCAGCTTCGGCGGAAAGAACGCCCCCTGCAATGCTTTCGCCCGGTACATGCTCTCTGGCATTCTGGAGGCACGCCCGTTCGGAAAAGGGCCGCTGCGCCGCTTTATGGTTTATGGAGAACCGCGCTTCCTGTTTGGAAAGAATGTTCCGCAAACCCTGTATACCTGGTCGCTGGATGCGATTGGTATAGAACACTCATGGGGGGCGGGGATCTACATGGGCAGGGGATTCGAACTGCGCTTCACTCAGCACTTTCTGTTTGACCGGCTGGGCGCCCGCGACCGGAATTTAGGCGCCGCGGACCTGGGACCGAACGGCCCCTGGGGCCGCTACAATACCATCGGAGTGCGCAAGTATTTCGGCACCCGCAGGTGGTAGGCGATCTCGTGCTATGCTGATCTGCCGCAGCCGGCTTTTTCTTCCAGCAGACCAGCATCGAGCTTGATGCCAGCACCCGAACACACCGCGAAATCAGGGATGAATTGGTTCGCCGCCGTCCCGTTCATTGACCCCAATACCGCGCGCCAGAACCTGGAGCGGGCATCGCAGAAGTTGTCCCCCGAACTGGTAAATGCCCTTCCCGCCCTGCTTTCCGAGTCTCCCGATCCCGACTCGTCCGCCCTGTTTCTGGAGCGATTGCTCAATGAAGCGGGGCCGGAAATCCTACACATGATTGAGAAGTACCGCTTCCTGGCACACTACGCCATTGCCGTCTTCGGAAATAGCCGGTATTTGGGGGAGACGCTTATCCGCAACCCCGACCTGCTCCAGACGTTTCTGCGGGGAAGGACATTTGACCACAGTTTTTCCGGCGAAGAGTTCTCGGAGGCGCTTGCACGCTTCCGTTCGCGCTCCTTCGAGCGCGACAACTCTTTGCTTTTAGCGCGCTTCAAGCGGCGCGAATACGTGCGAATCATGTTACGAGACGCGCTTCGCATCGCTCCCCTGGGCGAAACCACCGCCGAAATTTCCGCCTTGAGCGATGTTCTCATCGAAGAGGCGCTGCGCGAGGCGGAAAGCACCATGGAGCACCGCTCCGGGCTGCCGCAGCATCTGGATGCCGAAGGCCGCACCGTGAACACTCCTTTTGCGGTTCTATCCCTGGGCAAGCTGGGAGGCAATGAACTTAACTATAGTTCCGACATTGACCTGCTTTACATCTATGGCGATGGCCGGGAGCCAGCCTCCGCCCCGGTTTCCAATCGCGAGTACTTCGTACGTCTGGCGCAACTGCTAACCGAGATCCTCTCCCGTCCTACAGCCGAAGGAGCGGTGTTTCGCATCGACCTACGCCTGCGCCCGCAGGGGAATGAAGGAGAGCTCGCGATCAGCCTGTCCAACGCGCTGCGCTATTACTCTGAAACCGCGCACGACTGGGAACGCCAGGCGCTCATTAAGGTGCGTCACTCCGGCGGAAACACTGCTCTGTCGCGCGAATTTATCCGGCAGATCCAGCCCCAGGTGTATAGCGAGAAGGTCAATTTCGCAGCCATCAAGACCGCGCTGGTCGCGCGCGAGAAAATCGATCGCAAAAGACGGAAGCAAACTACAGTCGAGGGCCACACCATTGACGTCAAGATCGATCGCGGAGGAATTCGCGATATCGAATTCCTGGTGCAATGCCTGCAGAGGGTTTATGGCGGATCCGAGCCGTGGTTGCGCTCCGGGGGAACCCTGTTTTCGTTACAGAAACTCCACGATAAAGGCCACATTACCGGCCATGACTACCACCAACTGACCTCGGCCTACACCTTTCTGCGGCATCTGGAGCATCGCCTGCAATTGCGGCAAGGCCAGCAGGTCCATCGGCTGCCCCAATCTCTTCAGGAGTTGCAGGTCCTGCAGCGTTCCATGGAAAACTTCGCTCCGGGCGAAGATCCTGGGACAGGTCTTGCGGAGGCCGTGCGGGCCAGAATGGCCGGGGTCGGGGAGATCTATCGGCGTGTCATTTTTCATCAGGAGGCGCGGCGGACGACCGAGCCGGCAGGAGGCGACTTCCGCCTTAGCAGCCGTTCGGTGACCGCCATTGCCGAGCAGTCCCATCCTCAACTCCTCGAACTGCTCGCCGAGGATGCGCCGGCGGTTTTTTCGCTACTCAAGGATGAGAGTCTAAGCGCGACGGCGCGTAAGAATCTTGTGCGCGTGCTGGGTTTCTCTTATGGCAGTTCCGAGGGCTACGCATCGGTCCTGCGCAGTCAGGAGGCCATTACCCGCTCAATTTCAATATTTGAGAACAGCGAATATCTGACGGAAGTGCTGGCGCGCTACCCGGAAGAGCTGGCCACTCTGGCCGACATCCATGCACAAAGGCCGCAAGCGAATTCCGCCAATCTGTTCGAATTATCCCCCCCTCGCTTTATTGATGACTGGTTGGTAAGCGGGGACGCGGTGTTCAGCTACATCGCCAACTCTAACGCCGCCCATGGCGAAAAAATCGCTTTGCTTCGCCAGCATTTCCGGCACAAGATGTTTGCCTCCGGCGCCCGGGACTTCGCGGAGCAGCGCCCGGTATATTCGTCGCTGTCTGAAACAAACACCGCTGCTGAGGGCGCGACCGCGGCAGCATTCGGGATCGCCGGCTCCCCTGGGGGACTTGCCGTGTGCGCGTTGGGCCGACTGGGAAGCGGGGAATTCGACCTTCTCTCGGATGCTGACCTCCTGTTTATTTGTGATGAAGGGCACGACCGGGTTGCGCTAACCAGGGCAGCAGAACAGATCATGCAGGCGCTCTCCGCCTACATGCGGGAAGGAATGGTTTTCCCCGTGGATGCGCGCCTTCGGCCCCGCGGCTCCCAAGGCGAACTGCTGGTTACGCCTGCGCACCTGGAAACCTATTTCGAAAATGAAGCCCAACCCTGGGAGGCCCTGACCTATACCAAGCTGCGTTTCATTGTGGGAAACGCGGAGCTTGGGCGTCGAACTGAGGCAGCCAGTGAGATCCTGTTTCACCGCTTCGCCGGGGACGACGGCTTTGCCGCGGCGGTGCGGCAGATGCGGCAAAGGCTGCAGGACGCGAGCGCTCCCAGCAAGAGCATCCGGACATCCGCTGGCGCTTTGTACGACGCCGATTTTCTCTCCAGCTTCTTGCTGGTAAAGCACGGCCTTCGTCCCAAGAGCGGTAGTCTTCGTGACCGGCTTTGGCGATGTTCGGCAGCGGGTAAGCTCGACAACAAAGACGCAGCGGCGCTCGACCATGCCGCCGAACTGTGCCGTACCGTCGAGCATGTGGTTCGCCTGGTGACCGGCAGAAACAGCCGCTGGCTGCCTGCCGCCGAGCATGCGCGTCAGGCCGTAGAAAAATTTGCCGCGCAGGTGCTTAATCGCGACTTTGGGGAAGGGCTGGAACAGGAACTTGTCAGGACGTTTGGCGAGGTGAGGCGTATCTACGATCGCGTAGTCTGCTGATTGTGCTTGATGTTCCAGCAAAGAATTGTCAATCCGGGCCGGAGTGGATCATTCGTTCGCAAATCCGCAGTCGAGGAATCACGCATGGCTCGCACCTGCGCGCCACTATTGGTGCTTCGATTTGAGCGAATAATTTCGCCCCACACCGAATCCCGTCACCCCGATGTGCCCGATCGAGATCCATCGTTCCAGCTTGTGATGACCGGTGCGGTGAAAAAGATAAGAGAGGCCTACCGAAGTTGCGGCCCCGGCAGCTTCCAGACCCGCGAATCCCGCGGAGTTGCTCACAACGTCATCCGGCAGCAAAATTTCTTCCCGCCCTCGCGCCTGAAAATTGCGGGTCGAGGCGTAATCCAGTCCGCGAAAGACGGCAACGCCTGAGAAAAGCAGAATGTTGGAGCGATCCCAGAAACGGTGTTGCAGGGCCGGAGCCGCGGGGAGAGTTGAAGGGCTATCCTGAGTGCCGTGGCCTTGCGCCGCGGACGGAATCGCTAACAGCAGCCACGCGCAAAGCAATCTGAGGCTAAACGGCATCTTTGGATTGTAGTGGCAACCGTTGCGAGCGCAGAAGGGCGACGGCTGTAACCCCAACGTCAGACATTTCGAATTTCCGGGCTTTTGCGAAGCTCAGGGTCAGACCTGTCGCTGTTTCTCGCCTGGCAGTGGCGGAGTGCGCTCTCCATTTATAATTCCCGGTTCCACTCACAGCGGAGGTTGTTAATGCCGGACTCTTACAATGGCGTGCCTGTTCCTCAGGACGGCGCGCCCATTAGCTACAAAGACGGCCGGTGCCAGGCGCCCGCCAATCCCATCATTCCGTTCATCGAGGGCGATGGCACGGGCCGCGACATCTGGAAGGCGTCGGTGCGTGTGTTTGACGCGGCGGTACAGAAGGCGTACAGCGGCAGGCGTCGCGTGGTCTGGTACGAAATTTTTGCCGGAGAAAAAGCCAAGGCAAAATTCAATGACTGGCTTCCGCAAGATTCCATCGATGCCATCCGTAAATTCCGCGTCGCGATCAAAGGGCCGTTGACCACGCCGGTCGGCGGCGGCATTCGCTCGCTCAATGTCACTTTGCGCCAGGTGCTCGACCTCTATTCCTGCATTCGCCCGGTGAAATATTACAAGGGCACGCCATCGCCGGTAAAGAGTCCCGAGCGCATGAACGTGGTCATCTTCCGCGAGAACACGGAAGACGTGTACGCCGGAATCGAGTGGGAGCAGGGAACTCCCGAAGCGGCGAAGTTGATCGAATTTCTCAATAAGGA
This sequence comes from Bryobacterales bacterium, assembly GCA_038200305.1. Lineage (GTDB taxonomy): Bacteria > Acidobacteriota > Terriglobia > Bryobacterales > Bryobacteraceae > JANXXV01. The sequence goes on along the minus strand of JBBPYD010000155.1, from coordinate 16,032 downwards.
AATGCTGAAAGGTGGAAAGAAACAGGTACGCACGGATTCCGGTGTCGGAATCAAGCCGATTTCGGTTTTTGCGACCAAACGTCTGGTGCGAATGGCGATCCAGCATGCTCTCGAAAACGGACTGAAGACCGTGACCCTGGTTCACAAAGGAAATATCCAGAAGTTCACCGAAGGAGCATTTCGTAAGTGGGGATATGAACTGGCCACGGAAGAATTCCGCGACCAGGTTGTGACCGAGCGCGAAAGCTGGATTCTCGCCAACAAAGACAAGAACCCGAATTTGCCCGCCGAAGAGAATGCTGCCCTGGTTGAACCGGGGTTGGAATTTGCGCCCCCGGAGTTTGGCAAAACAGTGGCCAACGAAGTGCGCACCGTGCTCGACAGCATCTATGCAACTCACGGTCACGGCGCATGGAAAAAGAAACTGATGATCAACGACCGCATTGCCGATTCCATTTTTCAGCAGATCGTCACCCGCGCCGATGAATATTCAGTGCTGGCCACGCCCAACCTGAACGGCGACTACATTTCCGATGCGTGCGCCGCGCAGGTGGGTGGGCTAGGCATTGCGCCGGGAGCGAACATCGGCGACGGCTATGCGGTGTTTGAGGCTACGCACGGAACCGCACCAAAGTATGCCGATAAAGACGTAATCAATCCGGGATCGGTCATGCTTTCGGGGGTGATGATGTTCCGTTACCTGGGTTGGAATGAAGCCGCCGATCTAATTGAAAGCGGACTCGAGCGTACGATCGAGCAAAAGAAAGTGACTTACGACTTTGAGCGATTGATGCCGGGCGCAACCAAAGTAAGCACCAGCCAGTTTGCGGACCACATTATCGAGAGCATGGGCGCTGCCGTTTTGACCACGGCGTGAACCATTAACCACACAGGACACAGATGTTCACAGCGTTTTTAGAGCTTTAGTTCCCCCGGGGGCCTCTGTGGTCCTGTGGTAAAGATCTTGATTGGTTGAAAGGAAATCATGCGCAGGAAAGTAAGCATCGTGGGTTCGGGAAACGTGGGGGCGACGGCAGCACACTGGATCGCCTCCAAAGAATTGGCCGACGTTGTGCTGATTGACATCATCGAAGGCGTGCCCCAGGGCAAGGGACTGGACCTGCTCGAAGCCATGCCCATCGAGAAGCGCGACTCGTACATCCTCGGCACCAACGACTACGCCGACACCGCCAATTCCGACATTGTGGTTATCACTGCCGGAATTCCGCGCAAGCCGGGCATGAGCCGCGACGACCTGCTCAACACCAACCACAAGATCATGAAAGACGTGGTCAGCAAGGTCATCGAGCATTCTCCCAACTGCATTCTAATTGTTGTTTCCAATCCGCTCGACGCCATGGCGCAAGCCGCCTACAAGCTGAGCGGTTTTCCGCGCGAACGCGTGATCGGCATGGCCGGCGTGCTCGATTCAGCCCGCTTCCGCGCGTTTATCGCCGACGAATTAAAAGTCAGCGTCGAAAACGTAACCGCTTTCGTCCTCGGCGGACACGGCGACACCATGGTGCCCCTGCCGCGTTACTCGACGGTCGCCGGCATTCCGATTACTGAGATGATCGCGCCGGACAGACTCGAGCAACTGGTGCAGCGCACCCGCGATGGAGGGGCCGAAATCGTGAAGTATCTAAAAACCGGCAGCGCTTATTACGCGCCGTCGGCAGCCGTTGCCGAGATGGCGGAAGCCATCCTGAAAGACAAAAAGAAGATTCTCCCCTGCGCCGCCTATCTCAACGGCGAATACGGGATCAAGGGGCTATACGTTGGGGTCCCGGTAAAGCTGGGCGCAAAGGGAATCGAGCAGATCATTCAGATTAAGCTCACGCCAGAAGAGCAGGCCGGGCTGAACAAGAGCGCTGATGCGGTGAAGGAGTTGGTGGGAGTGATTGGGGTTTAGGGAGGATCAGACGCTGCTGGCGAATCGATCATGGTACGCGCTCGCCACGGAACGCGGATATATTGATCACCGCATTCGCGATGCGAACCACTACTCCCGACACGCCGAATACACGCGATTGAACCCTGTGAAAGCGCGGATGGCATTGACGATTGAAGAATATCCGTATTCATCAGCCCATGCGGAATTCGAGCTGGACCCGTGCCCGCAGGGGCTTAAGCCCGATACCTCTTCAGATTGCCTAAACGGCACGGCTGGAAAGCCGTGCCCCTCCCGTTCGCAGATGCCGCACAATTTATCCTTTTTGTTGTCATTTGACCATAGTCATTGACCATGGTATAAATGGCTGCATGAAGGAAATCGCCATCTCCGAGTTCAAAGCCAAGTGCCTCGGCATCCTCGAACAGGTGCGCAAAACGCGCAAGCCGATCCGGATCACGCGTTTCGGCAAGCCCGTGGCCGAAGTTGTCCCGCCGGCGCCGGAACAACGCCCGAAGAGCTGGCTGGGCTGCATGGCCGGGTCGGCAGAAATCGTGGGGGATATTGTTGGTCCTACGGGGAGCCTCGAAGACTGGAATGCATTTCGAGAATGAAACTTCTCCTCGATACCCATATCTGGATTTGGAGCGTCCTCGAGCCTCGACGGTTGAGCCGACGCGTCGCCGCCGAGTTAGACAATTCGGAGAACGAACTGTGGCTTTCACCGGTCAGCATTTGGGAAGCCATGCTGATTCATCGGAAGGGACGTCTTAAGGTTGCGGAAGGCTTTTCCACCTGGCTTCTGCGGGCGCTGACGATCGCCTCATTCCATGAGGCCCCCTTCACTTTCGATGTTGCAGAAGCGCTTTCGGCAATCAGCTTACCTCACGCGGACCCTGCCGATCTATTCCTGGCAGGATCCGCGAAGGTTTTTGGGCTGACACTGGTCACGTCCGACCGCAATCTGCTCCGCACCAAGGAAATCTCTGTAATGGAGAACTGACGGGAAGATCGGCGCGTCAGACTCTCTCAATCACCACGCTCTTCACCACCACATCCTTAACCGGACGGTCCTGCCGCCCCTTCGGAACGTTGACGATCTTCTCCGCCACATCATAACCTTCCACAACTTCGCCGAAAATCGTGTGCTTGCCGGTGAGCCACTGCGTCGGAGCCACGGTGATAAAAAACTGCGAGCCGTTGGTGTTGGGGCCGGCATTGGCCATCGCCAGTTTGCCCGGCTTGTCGAAAGTGTGCGGTGAGCCTTTGGTCTCGTCTTCAAACTGATATCCGGGGCCGCCCATGCCCGTGCCTTGCGGGTCTCCGCCCTGAATCATGAAGTTTGGGATCACGCGATGGAAGATGGTTCCGTCGTAGAGGCGGTCAGAGCTCTTTTTGCCGGTGCTGGGATGCTTCCACTCGCGTTTACCCTCGGCAAGTCCGGTGAAATTCTCTACGGCTTTGGGCGCGTCTTTTTCAAATAGGCGGCAGACAATAGTGCCTTCGGAAGTGTTGAACGTGGCGTAAGTGCCGGGTTGGCGTGGCATGATGTGGTCCTTGTCCTTTCTAATCAATTAACCTACAGGTCACCCTTCGACTTGCTCACGGCTCCGGTCCACAGACTGAAGAGGTAAATCGGATCTACTCCGCCAGCTGGGGCGGCCGGTGCTTTATTGCGGACTGGTTGCGGTGGGCGCGGGCTTGGGCCGTGGCCTGTGCGCTGGGGCTGCGTGCGCCACAGTGCCGCCCGCGTGCAGGATAGTGACCTTATTGATTTTGACGGGATTGTCGGGCCGGTCGTTGGCATTGTGCGACATGCGTGCGATTTTTTTCACAAGCTCCACGCTGGGGTCATCGCATTGCCCAAAAATAGTGTATCCGCCGGTCAAGTGCTCGCTATGCTGGATGTCTTCGGTGATGAAAAATTGGGAGCCATTGGTACCAGGGCCGGCGTTGGCATAGGCCAGGCGCCCAGGCCGATCGAATTTCAGGTCCGGCGGAGTTTCGTTCTTGAATTTATATCCGGGATCGCCTTCGCCCGTGCCCAGCGGATCTCCACCCTGGATCATGAACTCCGGAATCACGCGATGAAAGATTGTGCCGTTATAGAGAGGGACGCCATGCTTTTTCGTGCCCGTCGCAGGATTCGTCCAGTCTTTGGTTCCGCGTGCCAGGCCAATAAAGTTGGCGGCGCCGATCGGGGCCTTGTCGGGGAAAAGCGTGCACGTCAGCTTGCCCGCGGTGGTGTCGATGATTGCGGTGGGCGGGCCTGATGGGGCGGCAGGGGCCGGCTTTCGCAGCGCCGGCTTGGCCGCCGACTTCGTTGGCGTTTGCGGCATTAAGTGAACGGACGACAATATAAGGAAGGCGATCAGGCATTTGCGCATGTAAGCTCCAGGTGGAAAAATGGAAAGAGCATTGTACGACATCGGTGTTCGCTCAATCCATGTAGGCGCGGCCGCCGTTGGACCGCGCTCAGCGGCCGGGCTGGGGGGGCGAGGGCACTCGCCTTACGGGTTTGGGCAACCGGCGCGAGCATACCGGCAACGGGAATAGGCCATGCTAATCTGAGGGGCGCTCGCTCGCAACGTGCGGTACTGGACTGGGTCAAGAAAATACGAGAAAGCCTGCTCAAAGCGGCGTACTTTTCTCGGGCAGGATGGCGTGGCCCGGAGTGACATCGTTCGGCTTCGTCCGGGCCCATGCGGAGAAACGATAAAAATCCGCGCCGCCATCCTGCCCGCGACCGGTGCTTGGATGCAATCGCGCCCGGTTGCGTCCTCTTTGTTTTCCGGCAGTGGAAGTCAATCTCAGGCAGCCGATGCTCCTGCCAGTAGCTTACGTTTGCTGGCGAGCGCGTGCATCAGCTCATCATAAGACTTTTCAAATTTCTCGACGCCCGCGTCGGTCAATTCCTGCCCTATGGACATGAGATTAATATCCATCCCCAGCAGCTTGCCTACGATTTCCTCGTCGTCCTTTTCCTCTCCACCGAGTGGAACTCCAGGCCGGCCGTGATCGCGGAATGCATCCAACGTTTCCGGCGGGACGGAGTTGATGGTGTCCGGGCCGATCAAATTCTCGATATACATTACATCCGAGTAGGCCTTATTTTTCGTGCCAGTACTGGCCCAGAGGAGTTTTTGGAGGCGAATTCCGTGCTGCCTTGAGCTTTCGAGCCGGGCGCCTGAGAAAACATCGCGAAACCAACGATACGCAAGCCGGGCACTGGCGGTGGCAGCTTTGCCCCGGAGTGCGAGCGCTTCGCCGCTACCAACCTCTTCGAGGGCTCGATCCACGGCCGTATCAACCCGGCTCACAAAGAACGAAGCCACCGAAAAGACTTTGCGAGGATCGGGACAGCGTTCGGCTCCCCGCAGATAGGCCTGCACTACCTCCGCGTATTGGCTCACTGAGAAAATGAGCGTAACGTTAATGTTGATTCCCTCCGCAGTCAGTTGCTCAATCGCCGGCAAACCTTCCACTGTGGCTGGGATTTTTACCATTAGATTCGGACGCGAAACCTCACTCCACAGCCGCCGCGCCTCGGATATGCTGCGGGCGGAGTCATAGGCCAGCCGCGGAGATACCTCGATACTCACGTATCCATCGTCGCCCCCGGTGCGATGGTAAATCGGGCGCAGAGCGTCAGCCGCCATTCGAATGTCTTCCACTTCGATTCGCTCGAACAATGTTGGTAAATCCAGCGCCGGCGAGTGCTGCAGCATGGCGGAGATTGAGGAGTCATATTCCACGCCGGTCGAGATCGCGTTCGCAAAGATCGTAGGGTTGCTGGTCATACCGGTAACCCCATCTTCTTGAATACGGCGCGTTAATCCGCCGCCGGTGATCAGGTCGCGCCGGATGTAATCGAGCCATATCGACTGACCCTGGCGCGCCGCAATGTGCTTAAGGAGTCCATAGTCTTCTCCGATCGATTTGCCCCAGTGCCGGGTGACAAGTCAGGACACCGTAGTGATAGGAGGCACAAAAATCGCCGCACGTACTTGACATACGCAGCCGGAGAGTCAGGCGGTGTGCAGCGATTGCACTACAACTCCCTTGAACCGATCGAATACCAGGGTCAAATGAGAAGAGCACGGGCCGCAAAGCCAGAAATGCGAGACCTTCCGCGGCAGTCCGCGCGCTAGATGCGACTCCTCTTCCAGCGGCTTCGGCTTAATTTCAAACTGGAACAGACGGCCTTCAGTCAATAGCGCTAAAGGAGTTGCACAAGAAGGGTTGGCACAATGAGATAGCATCGAGTCGCAGAAGACAGCTCTCTTATCTCACGAGAGCGTGCGGGCCAACATCGGGTGGAACATGTAGGAACTAACTCTGGCCGGAACGGTCAGGAGCCGGCGGTGGAAAAAAAGTGCCACCCTCCAAAACGCACCGGACGGCATTCAGCAAATCCCGCGCCGCCTCGCTTTTGGCGACTGCGCCACGAATGGCGCCGCTCTTGAACCGCCCAACGATGTCTTCAGAGAGATGGAGGGAAAACATGATGATTGGAATGCTGGCATCGCGTTCGCTAATGGTTGCAGCAGCTTCGATTCCGTTCATCTCGGGCATGGTTATGTCCATAATGATGACGTCGGGGGACGACTGCAATGCCATCTCCACCGCTTCCTTGCCGGTGCTGGCTTCTGCGTAAACATTCCAGTTGGATACTGATTCGAGCAGATTACGGATTCCCATCCGCATGACCTCATGGTCATCCGCGACTAGGATTCGCACGGGACGGGTTTCGAGGTCCGTAGGAGACGTTTCTGCTAACGCCATAATAATTGCGGATGACTCCGAAGCAAACAGCCTTTCTCTTTCCTGAAGCTAGAACCTAACTTTGATCGCACAAAACAACTCACGAAACATTAGTTTTCTTGTACTCCGGACGAGTGGAGTGGCTCGCCGGCTCTTTGCCGAGCTCCACAGCCGCTTCGGCGCGACGGCCCAACTCCCTTGCTTTGTTTTTTACCTGATCAACTCCGGCATGTACCTGATCAATCCCTGCCCGCGCACGTTCACCGAGGGCGGAGCGGATATCCGCGCCCGCGTTAGGCGCGAATATGACGCCGACGGCTATTCCAGCTCCTAACCCGGCCAGAAAAAAGGCCAATCCGTAAGAGGCATGGCGGCTCGGCGCCTGAAAATCGAAATCACCAGCAAGGACGGCGCGTCCTATGCGGGCGAGTTTTCTGGAATCCATGCCAAGCTCCGAGGCTACAAATTGTGAGTTTAACGATTTCGACCTTAATATCGCAATCAAGCGAATCCTGTAGGTGTTTGTAAGGGTGAAAGCCCTCGCTGGCATAAGAGCAGCGCGGCCTGCGCCCTGTAACCACGGTGAGCCAAGAGGAGGCGCCGGCGTTCCCCTAGGTTCGGGGCCGCAGACGCCGCCATCTTGCAGAATCCCAGGCGAAACACGCAATAAGCCAGCGTGTAAATAGGAATGCGGCGGGAAGCATCGATACCCGAGAGCTGCCGGAATCTGGTTACAAGAAAATCCATAGCACTGGGATCGAGATGCCATTCCACGGCAGCACCAGCCAGGTCCCATGCAACGTCGCAAGGGCCGGGAAAGAAATGATCGTCGCCATGGCTGATCGCGTCGGTCTTATAAAAACGGCCGCCGCTGGCTACCCACTCGAATGGCTGCATTCGCCCGTCGGCAAGAACCAGGTTTCGAGGGATAAATTCGTCCCGGTGGAGTGCCAGATCACAGCCGAATTCCTGCTGGACATTGTGCTCCAGCATCTGGCCAAGTTCCGTCTGCTCCGAATCCGCCGCAAAGTTTAGTGCCCGGAAGGCGCAATACTGGGCAATATGTTCGAGGAATGGGACGCTGAGGTCTTTTCTCGACAAGGGCTGGCCACCCAGCCAGGTGTATGCCAGGAAGCCGTGGTCAGCATCCGAGGATTTTGGAGAGAGACCAGCCTCACCCAGAAGCGAAGCGCGCCCGCGAGCTGCATCTCCGCTTGGACCCAGGCCTTCGAATTTAAACAGCGTCTTGCGGTCAGGAGACAAAAACTTCAGCCGCTCCATTTGCGTCCAGCTCTCCGGCCATGTTTCCTGCCGGCCGCCAAGCCAATTGCGCCATTCGCCACCGCCGGCGTAAGAACACTTCTCAAACCAGCTATGGACGGAGGGCGCTGCGGAGATGAAGCGGAAGGCTTTCCACCGCGCCTTCCCATCCTGAGCACATAGTGATGCGAAATCGAACTCATGGCTGCCGATAATGGTGATGGTCCCACTGGGTACGCCTGCCCTGAGCAAGGATTCTGCCACCGACAGAAATGTCGAGCCGCTGCGGCCCGGGCCCTCGTCCACAATCACGAACTGTGCCGGAATTGCTGTCTGTTGCCGGACCCAGCGAAGTTGCTCTGCGGTGAAGCGCATGGTCCGATGGTAAGGATGCCCGCTCGGGCGCACGGTAATTCGTTCGGCGGGGCGGCCCGATAATCTCAAAGCGGAAACGGTGACGGCGCTTAGCGTGGTGCCGATGCTGCGGACACCGACGACTGCGCATGCCGGAAAATGCACGGGAATCTGGCTTACGGCCCGCGCAAAATCCAGTGGGTGTAAGGCGTAATAGCTAAATCCTTCGGGCGGCGTGATGAGCAGCGTTTCAGGGGGGGAACTCCGCTTCGCAATCGCTACTGGATCCCTAGAAGGCTGTCCCCCGCAGAGTAAAGTTGCCAGCACATCAGTCAGTTCTTCTGCGGCAGCGGCGGATGCATGGCCGGCATCTGAAAGCGCCGCCTCGAGTACTCCAGCCCGTATCAACGCATCAACGACATACTGCGGATAGCGCTCCAGGCGGAGCAGCAGGTCGCGAAGCATTGCGCGCCCGGAAACAATTCTGCTCCCTTCGCGGAAGATCCAGAGATCATTGTTTACCGCCGGGTCACTCGCAAGCGGCAGCGTCTCTCCGCCAGGCCGAAGGAACCGGGTATTGCTAGAAATTGGTATGGAAACGGCCATCCACGGCGAAGCCCCCACTTGAATTTCTCACTACGCTGACAGACCAGCGCTTATTCAACTGGTACTCGCCCTGGACAATTTCGTTTTGGGGTTGAGTCACATCCGTCGAAAAAGTAAAAATAAAGTTTTTGGTGACCCGTTTCTGCAGGCCGAGTCTGGCAGAGGGATTGGAGTTGTTTCCTCCTATTAACGGATCGATTTGCAAACCGGCAATGCCGGTCAACTTGCTGACGCTGCTGCCCACCTGCCCAAGGCCGGCGGCAAGCACCGTATTCGCCCCGAAACTCGCCGGACCTTCTTGCGTGGTCTGGCCACGGGCCACCAGGTTAATAATATCGACCGGCGGCAGCGGTGGATCGGATACATAACTGGTTCGAAGCTTATTGATCGGGCCGACAATGGTTGCGCTGAGATTGTATTGCTTGATCGTCGTAGTGATCAGAACATTGAGTACCGGCTCCGTCTGGTTGGGATTCACGAATGTAATAATTCCTCGCTCCAAATGGTACTGCTGCTTGCTGAAGAATATGTCCCCTGAGGTCAGGTCCGTGCGTCCAATCACTACCGGATCGGCGGCCGTGCCAATAATCCGCAGATTAATCTGCCCTTCAATGTTCAGTTGAGAGGTGCCTGCAGCCAACTGGCTGGTGGACTGTACCGCGATCTGAAGTTTCAGATTTCGCAGCGGGCTATCGGAGGACGGCGGCGCGCTGGTTCCGGAGAATTGTCCCATAAAGCTGGCCGCATCGAAATCCGAAGTGAATGAAAGAGAATCAATCAGCACTCGTCCTTGCAGCAGTGACGATTGGCGGGTGCCGCTGAGGGTTAAATCCGAACTTGAGATCGTTCGCATGCCCTCGGGATAGCGCAAGCGCACCGACCTCGCAGAAACCGCGACATTCATTTGCAACTCGGGACGATAAAGGATAGATCCGCCAACCGTGACCTGTCCTCCTCCAATCCTTCCGGTCGCGTTTGTGATTTGGATCCCGGTGTTCGTCAGCTGCATGGCCGCGTTGAAGCTTTCGATGCCCACCGGAGTGGCAGGCGTAGTAAGCGAAGCATTCACAATCTTGATTTGTCCGCTCACCCCGGGATCCTTCATCGTGCCCTTCGCATTGACGTCCAGTGTTATCGTGCCCTGAGTATGAAGTTCGGGGCTTACCATCTGGGCAAGCCGCATATCCACAGACCCTTTTGCCGCCACATTCATGGGCGAAGATCCAGCGAGTGGAATTCGTCCTTGGAACACAAGCGAAGTTCCGGTCCCTTCGAAACCGCTGGGCTGGAGGCTCACTACGGAGTCCGCATAATCCGCGCGGATGGGAGCAGTATTTGCGATTTGGAGAGATTGATAATTCGCGCGCAGGGTAGGAACTGTAAGATGTGCCTCCATGCGCGCCTTATCCGAAAGCGGACCGCGCACAGATAAGTGCAGCTCGGTTTCACCATGAAGGCCGGCCCGCCGTGATGGCAGGTAAACGGCAAGTAGCGGATCGAGCGGGAACTTACTGGTATCGAGTGAAGCCTCGGTATAGTATCCGGGGCTCAGTTTCAGAGTGCCCTTGCCGCGCAGCGTTGCCCCTCCCACTCCTGAAGTTAAAGAGAGCGTCGCCACATGGTTGGCGACACCCAGGTCGGCCTTTAGATCCGTTGCCGTGGTGTCACGCAGCGTCAGTTGCGGCAGGCTTAATGTCGCCACAAAATTGGGATCATCCAAAGTGCCCGTACCGCTCGCCGAAGCAGACAGGGTTCCGTTCAGCGAGAAATTCTTTGCCTGTAGCACGTGGAGCTTGCTGAGTACCAGATTTGGCGCGTTCAGCTTTGCCTGGTAGGCTTTGGTCCTCGGGGTGTAACTCACCACAGCATTCGCGCTTCCGGCTGGCATCGATATGTTCAGAGTGGAATGAATGACGCCGCTCGAAGCCTCGACCTGCGCGGAGAAATTCTGGACCGGCTCATTGTAGACGCGAGCCTTGACGATTTGGGCCTTGCCTTGACCCTTCGGATCCAGTTGCGAGCCGCTCAATTCAACATCGGCGACCAGATCGCCCTCAAGCGGATATTGAAGATTCGCAATCTGCTGCAATTCCGTGAGCGGCAACTGCTGTACGTGCAGAGAGGCGGCAATCGGATCAGACGGAACATACGACCAGTGTCGCATTCCAACACGGGCGCTGAAACCCAACTGGCCCCGGCGGGCGGAGACTAGCGACCCGTTTTGAATGGATATTTCCGACGGGCTGGCGTCCAATGCGAACTGAAGTGAACTCCATTCGCTCTGGTTAATCCGGAGCTGGCTAGCCGACAGTTGCGCATGGACCTGGGGAGAGTGCAATGTGCCTTGGACCGTCGCGTCCAGCGAAGCCGCGCCGTGGAGGTCAGGCACGGGGGCAGCCGATTTTTGTCTTGTGGCCGGCAAACTGGATGTCAGCAGCATCAGTTGATGAAGGTCGGTGCTGGTAGCTCTGATAAGCAGATTCGAATGGTCCCCGATTTCGCCGGCAGCGGTAATCGACGTGCCCGGGAGCTGCACCAGGCTTGCGGGCACTGTGATTAGATTTTTCGCGGCATCATAATTCACGCGAAGATTGGCATTCAAAGGAAAAGTTTGGTTGCGGGGTTGATTCGAAGCCACTACATTGCCACGGACGACAATGTTGGATGTGGCCTTCACATTGTTCAAGGCGCCAATCCAGGACGCGTCTGCGGAGGCATTGAGCGTCCCAGTTACAGGGGGGTTTTGATTCGAGTAGTCCTTTAGCGCCGACTTCAAAGCCTGCAGCGATATTCCCGCAAGGGTGAGACTCGCATGTGCCCGCGGCGTGGAATCGAGATGCTCCAGGGTGGCATCGGCTTTCAGTTGGCCGTTCAAAAGGTCGAAGGCCAATCCTTCCGCCTTCAGAGTGCCATTAGCCAAGTGATAGCGTCCGGCAATTTTTCGAATGCTGACGGCAACCTGAGGCGACACGAGAGTAAGCCCGTTGCTATTGAGGTCGCCAGACGACGAAACATTCCTCAGCAGCGGCTCATTTGCGACATCTTTGTAATTGAGAGTGCCGGCGAGCGCGACATCTCCTGACGAACTCGCCGCAGCCATACCCGCAAAGTCCTGGGTGTGCAGCAGAAGGTCATATTTCCCGGAGGCTGTGAGTGCGTTGCTGTAATCACGAATGCTGGTTTCGATGCGAATATGCGAACCCCCCACCTTAAGCAGCAGTGAATTGAGATTCAGCTCGGAGGGAGTTGCGTCGAATTTGGCGTCAACGCTGTGTGGGAGCGGCTTCAATTGTGCATATTGAATCGCGCCACTGTGATAGGACACTGTCCCGCTATATTTATTGGCGAGCCGGCTGAAGCTGATTTCGGTCCGCAGATCGAAAAGGTTGGCGTTGATGGGAATCCGCCGATCCCTCAAAAGCAGTTCTCCATTGGTCAGCAGCACGTGTCCCACAGCAAGATCAAAAACGTTGGTGTTGGATCCGCTCTTCGGCGGCGGTTCTGGCAAGTTGCTGTGACCGGCTTTGTTGATGACCAAATTTGCCGAAGGGCTTTCAATGAGCAACTCACTGAGGTTCACCCTGCGGCGCAAAATTGAAATGATCTTCAGTCCCACGCGCGCGTGGGGAATCTGCAGCAGGGGCTTCTCTCCTGAGGCTTCGGTACCATGGACGGTTAAGCCGTAAAGGTCAGCTGTGAGCGTCTTCAGCTGGAAGTTGAAGTTTCGTAGTTCCACCCGCGCGCCGGTAGCCTCATGCGCTTGCTGCTCGATCGTCCTGACCACGTAGCGTTGAAATCCAGAGCTCTTAAGCAGCAGAACACCCGCAAGAATGGCGATGAGCAGCAGCGCGCCAAAAATGACCGCCATCCAGCCGACTATCGATTGCCACTTCCGCATTTTGCGCCCTCGCGCCTAAAAAGCCTGACCTAGTGTGATGAAGAATTGCGTCTTGCTGATGCCAGCAACGGGATTGAGATTGCGTCCGATATCGAAGCGTACGGGACCGATCGGAGTATTGTAGCGTAGGCCGACGCCGATGGTGTTGGAGTATTTATCTATGAACTCGCGAAAATTGATCCGGCGGTAAACATTTCCGCCATCGTAAAAGACCACGCCCCCGAGATTGTTGATGATCGGAAGGGGATACCGTAATTCGGAATTAAAAATGAACAACTGGTTGCCGCCTACAGGGATCGGAATCTGCGGGCAGGTTGCCGGATCGGTCGTTCCTGACCCCGGGCAGAACGGAACGTATCGGATGGGGCCAGCCTCATTGATAGGGAAGCCGCGCAAAGTGGTGCCGCCGCCGGAGAAAAAACGCTGGCTGGTCGGCACGTCGCTACTTGCGAAAGGCGCAGCTAGTCCCAGGCGAATGCTATTCGCGAAAACCATCCCCCGGACTGGCTTGTAATGCGCGGCTTGAGTGAGCAACCGGGTGAAATCGGCACTGGAGCCAAATGCGCTTGGAACAATACGTAAATCCACGGTTTGGTAAACGCCGTGGTGGGCGTCGAGGGGCTTGTCGCGAGTGTCGCGGATCAGGGTCCCGGAAACGAAAGACAACTTAACATCGCGGTCCGCGGGCAAGACAAGTTCCGGCACCAGAAGCTGAGTCAGCCGGGTGTGATTGAAATCGTAGCGAAGTTGAAGCTGAATGTTTTTTTTGCTGTCCAGGTAGCGCTGGAATTGAAGGGAAGCGTCCTCCAGTCGCGCCTCGAACAGCGGATTTTCGGTGGTACGCTCCCCGGAGATGCTGGTCAGAGCCTCCCAACTGGAGCGTCGAAAACGAGGATCGGTATAAGTGAAGATGGCTTTCTGGTCGAGCCGGGACGCGAGCAGCGCAAAGGCCGCGGTTTCCGCGACGCCCCGCATATTTCTGCGGGTGAATTCGACCGATCCCCGAGGGCTCACAAAGGTATTGTCGCTGGGCAGGACTTTGGAGCCTTGCAGTCCGATGGTTGGTAATCCCGGCACTGCTACCGTCCCCGTGGGCACATTGCCGCCTCGCCGCGAAATCTCGATTCCAAAGCCGTAGGTGAGAGTGTTGCGCCTCGCCTCATGCACCTTGACCAGCGTTTCTTCTTCCGGCTGACTAGTAATGACCTTTCGCGGACTGACGCTGGACCAATCGAAAATGTTCAGATCATAGAGATTGCTTTCGGCCAGCAGCAGTTTTCCCTGGCTCAGTGGTTGCTCCGGCCAAAGGTTGGCGCTCTGTTTGATCAATGACTGGCGTGTGTGCTTCAGCCCCATATAGAGCACGCGGCTAATGCGAACCTGCTGGTTCTCGGTGATCGCGTAAGTCACGTCCACTTCGTGGGGATTCTCTGCATGGCGCGAGACTACGGTCTTCACCTCGGAGTTCAAGAAACCGCGATCGAGATATTTAGCGGCGATGTTATTGCGGTCGGAGGAGAGTCGCTTTGGAGAAAATGGCTTGCCCTCCGACAGCTCGAAGCCTCTCTTCGAGCGGAGCTGATCGAGTGGAATTTGCTGATTGCCTTCGACCCGCAGGGAGGAGACTATGGTCTGGTCGCCCTCGGCCACATTGAAGGCTACATAGATGCTGGGCTCGCGGTCCACCACTTCCGGTGTGACCTTCACCTGTTCATAGCCGGCGTCTTTATAGAGATTTTCAATGTTCCTGGCGCTGGCTTGCAGCAGTTTTTCGCTGAACAAACCGTGGGCCAGGTATCGCTTCTTACGGATGGCGACCTGTCCCAGCAACGCCTCGCTTTCCAGGTGATGATTTCCCGTGAAGGTGATATCCCGGACCGTGTGTCTGCGGCCTTTCTCGATCTGATACGCGAGAACCATCTTCCCGTTCTGTTGGTGCACGTTGGTGGTGACCTTCGCGTCAAAATAACCCTTACGCTGGAAGTAGTTAAAAAGATTTTGTTCGCCTTCCTGCAGCAGGTCCGGATCGACGGAAGCCTCTTCGTAGATGGGAATAAGCTTCTTGCGCTGCCTGGCGGACTGAAAAGGTATCCATGAGAGCTTGGCGCCTGCGATGCGAATGTCCACTTCCGGGCCGGCGTCAACGTAGATGGCGAGGTCGGTGCGATTGGTCTCGGGATGATAATTTGGCGGATTCACCAGGATGGTGCTGGCGGGGTGGCGCTGCTTTCCGAGCTCTCTGCGCAGTAAAGCATTCGCTGCCTTCAGCCGTGCTGGGGTGAACGGTCTGCCCGGCTTTAGCTGCGCTCCCGTAAGGCGGGCCCTAAGGGAGGTGACGGTATGCTGCAAATGGCGATTTTCTTCGGCACTCGACCCGGTGATCACCACGCGGCCGATGCGCGCGCGCTTGCCCAATTGGACGTTGAAGGTAAGATTGGCAAGCCGGTGTTCGTCATCCAGCGCTACCTGGGTCGTGACCTTGGCTTTGAAGAATCCATTTTCCTGAAAAAATTTGAGCAAGGCGCTCTCTGCCGCAGGTATTTGGGCTTTCTGGTACTCCCCCTGGTCGGGCAAATCGACCACTTGCAGCAGGCGGGTGTAATTAAAATTCTTTAATGCCCCTGGGAATTGAAGTATCCCAATGTAATAAGAAGGCTCGAGCACAAACAGCAGCTTAAGTCCCGATGGACCCGGTTTGACCTGCATCTCAACCTTACTGAACGAGTTCGAGCGGTTTAGCGCGTCCATAGTGGCCTGAACCTTCTGGCCGGAAAATGGTTCTCCTGCTTTCTGCACGATCAGAGTACGAAACTTGTCCGTGTCAATATGAGGGTTCGCAACCAACTCAATTGAGCCTACAAGTTGTCCCTCAAACGAAGGCTGCCCGCCAGAGGCTTTCGTCTGTGAGAATGCGGAAGTGGCGAGAGCGACGAGAAAAGAGACTAAGAGAATCCAGCGCATGGCAACGGGGTTGGCGGATCGCGGCCGACGTATAGGTAGCTGTTTCAGGTTTCCGGCAGATAGAATCGCCGCCGCCCGGCAATAAGACTCTGATGCACCTGGGAAATGGTGAGATGTCCATATCTCAGAAGCCGTACAGTTTCCGGGCATGACGACGCCGCCCGAAAGCGAAAGTGACGGCCGGGCGTTGATTTCAAGAATACAGCTTTGGGCGGAATGACAGCATCGAAGCTTCAGATTACAATCCCGTTCGCGGAAGCGCCGGTGGTTCCCAGGTCCGTGCCGGCCAAAGAGATCT
>JBBPYD010000154.1:0-8226 GCA_038200305.1 Bryobacterales bacterium | reverse complement strand
TCTTTCAAAACCCCTGGTTGCTACCAGGGTAGGAGGCATTCCTGAAGTTGTGGAAGATGGCCGGAGCGGTTTCCTGGTGGATCGGCGCGAGCCGTCGCAAATGGCTGAAAAAATCCTGATTCTTCTGAACGATCCGGGCCTCCGCGAGCGCATGGGCGCCCGGGGCCAGCAAATTTCGAGAGAGAAATTCGACCTGAGGAAAAACATCGCGGAAGTGATCGCATGCTACGGATTGGCCGGTTCGTAAGCAACGCCAATTCACCATTTCCGTTCGTTTTGGAGCACAACAAGTTCGATCCGGGTATACAATCTTCGGATGGACCCCAGTCAGGCGACCATAAATGGGGCCCGTGTAAAAAAGGAAATACCTTTACTCCGCCAGTTGGGAATCGTTAGCGCGACAGCCTTGGTGGTCTCCAACATGGTGGGAACTGGGATTTTCACCACAAGCGGATTTCTTGCAGGAGACCTCGGCTCCCCAGGTCTAGTGCTTCTGATTTGGGTGATAGGCGCTGCCTGCGCACTTGCGGGAGCGATCTGCTACTCCGAGCTTGCAGTGAACTTCCCGAAATCGGGCGGCGAATACGTCTATCTCACGCAGGCATTCGGCCCTACCTGGGGATTTATGAGCGGCTGGGTTTCGTTCTTTGCTGGATTTTCAGCACCCATTGCAGCAGCGGCCCTCGCATTTTCCGATTACCTTGGCCACTTCTCTCCCGCCTTGAAGCAGGATCGTCCGGTTGTTGTCTTCGGCTCCGGCGAATGGGCGATAAACCTTGGCGGAGCCCAGGTTGCCGCGTCCGCTCTGGTGCTGCTCTTTACCATTTTTAACTGTTTCGGGATAAAGCGCGTTTCCCGGCTTCAGAATGCACTCACCGGCATCAAACTCTTGGTTATCGCCGCGTTTATCGTCCTCGGCATTGCTATCGGCAGGGGAGATTGGCACAATTTTTCGGCGCCTGCGGCACGCTGGACGTCCACGCCCCTGCCGGCTCAGTTTGCCTTCAGTCTGTTCTGGATTTATGTCGCCTATAGCGGCTGGAATGCCGCCACTTACGTTGCGGAGGAGATCGATAACCCCTCGCGAACCTTGCCCATTGCGCTCGCATCCGGTACGGCACTTGTCGCCGCTCTTTATCTTGCTCTTAATGTTGTATTCATTTACGGAGCGCCTCTGGAATCCATGAAGGGCGTGGTGGCGGTTGGATCGCTCACCGCGTCCCGTCTCTTCGGACCGCGGACGGCAAACGTTTTCAGTGCGTTGATGGCCTTATCGCTCATGTCGACCGTCAACGCGATGGTCACTATCGGGCCGCGAGTTTATTATGCAATGGCCAAGAACGGCGCGTTTTTCCGGGCGGCAGCCAACATCAATCCCACCTGGCACACACCTGTGACCGCCATTGTATTGCAGGGCGCCTGCGCCATTTTGATGACGCTCACTCCCTTTCCGAAGCTGGTTATTTATATTGGGTTCACTCTTAATTTCTTCGCCGTGGTATCGGTTATTGCTTTGTTGAAGCTTCGGCGCCGCCCGAATTGGAATAAATTGAATGCAGTCAGTTTCTGCTATCCACTGATCCCCATAATATTTATCGTTGTTGGACTTTGGATGACTTTCTACGGGATGAGACTTCAGCCAGTCGTCTCCGGATTCGCAATTATCACTATCGCTGTGGGCGCCATCGTTTTCCACGCGGCCGCGCGGCCAGCGGCTAAGGCCGTTGTCGATTCCGGAGATGGATATTCAAAATGAAAAAGTTGCTGCTGTTGGCGGTGCTCGTGATAGCCGGACTGCTGACATATCCACAATGGAAGTCCTTCGCCGCTAAGTCTAAATGGTTCATAATCGCCGATAATATTGGACACGGCCTCCTACGGCGTACCCATCTGCGGTCCGACCAAATGGGAGGTGAACCTCGGGCCGCTTTCAACCCAGTGCAATTGAAGCGGATCGACGACACGTTCAACAGCTATTTCCGGGATGCGGGTCTTACACGCGATGCGGTAAAAGGAAAGACGGTGCTTGAAATTGGGCCGGGTGACTACGTTGGCGTGGCTCTTAATTTTCTTGCCGCAGGCGCCCAAGAAGTAGTCTGCATAGAAAAATATGTACATTTCCAGGACACTCCCGTTCACCGGCTAACCTATCGTGCATTGCGGGACGGCCTCACCCCTGAGGACCGTGAGCGCTTTGACCGCGTCGTGAACCTCAATAACGGTATTAACATTGATAAGAGCCGCTCAAATGGGTATTGAGGATACCGATTCTTTATTCCCGCCTGCATACTTCGATGCCATCGTATCCACGTCGGTTCTCGAAGAGATCTACGGGATCGACGTCGCATTTCAGAAGATGGACCGCTTACTGCGTCCGGGCGGATACTCCATTCACAAGATTGATTTTCGCGACTACGGCATGTTTACAAAACATGGATTTCATCCTTTGGAATTTCTAACGGTTCCCGATTGGGCCTATCGCTATATGACGGAGTCGAGCGGCCAGCCGAACCGCCGTATGGTGAACTACTATCGCGGCAAAATGGCCGAATTGGGCTACGGATCGAAAATACTCATTGCCATGGTCGCCGGCAGCCGGAAACGGACGACTATAAGGCCCGGCTTATCTTAGGCGTGAATTATTCGCACGACACACTACAGTCGTACCAATCGATGCGCCCAAAGCTTCTCGAACGCTACCAAGCGCTGTCGGACGATGACCTGCTTACCCAGACAGTCCTCCTCGTCGCAAAGAAACCTCAGCATCCTGCCGATAAGATCTAAGCCCAGGGGATGTTAGATTGAAAACTGGTTGCCGTAGGTTATCTGTCAATGACTCTGAACGGAAATACAACAAAATCGCAATCTAGCGGCTTCATAAGTCTGGCTACTCTCGCCAGGCAGAGGACCTAGCCGATGTGCGGAATCGCAGGGTTTGTCAGCGCAATACCGGTTTCAGGCGCCAGCGCCGTTGTCAAGCGCATGACAGATGCCATCGCGCATCGTGGTCCAGACGATAACCGTTTCTATAACGATCCGTTCGCCTCCCTCGGCCACCGGCGCCTTAGTATCATCGACCTCGCCGCCGGTCACCAGCCGATGACCAGCGAAGACGGTAATCTCTGGATTATTTACAACGGCGAAGTATTCAATCACGCCGATCTCAGGCCAGCGCTCGAAGCCGCCGGTCACCGCTATACAACGCACTGTGATACCGAGACCATCCTCCATGCCTATGAGCAGTACGGCCCCGATTGCGTGCAGCACTTCCGCGGCATGTTCTCTTTTGCTATCTGGGATAAGAACAACCGTACGCTGTTCTGCGCTCGGGACCGTCTCGGAATAAAGCCTTTTTACTATCACTGGGACGGCCGCCGCCTGGTTTTCGCATCGGAAATCAAGGCGCTTCTCCGCTATCCGGGCATCTCAGCATCGCTGGATGAATCCACCGTTCCCGAATACCTGGCATTCGGCTATATCAGTAGCGAAAAGACGATGTTTTCCGGCATCCGCAAACTGATGCCCGGCCACCATCTCACCCTGAAAGTCGATTCCGGTTCTCTGCAGATCCATCGCTACTGGGACGTGCCACGCCCCACGCAGACCGAAAAGCGTGACGACGCCGAATGGATCTCCGAGTGCCGCAACCGCCTTGAAGAAACAGTCCGTATGCGCCTGATGAGCGACGTCCCGCTCGGAATGTTTCTTTCCGGCGGCGTCGATTCCAGCGCCATTGCGGCGCTCATGAAGCGAATGGTCACTGGTCCTGTGAAGACCTTCGCTGTCGGCTACAATGAAGCCCAATACAGCGAGTTGAGCTACGCGCGGCAAGTGGCACAGAGCATCGGCACCGAACACCACGAGGTCGTTATCGGGATGGAGGACTTCTTCAACGCTCTCCCGAATCTCATTTGGCATGAAGACGAACCCATCACTTGGCCATCCAGCGTTTCGCTCTATTTCGTCTCGAAACTCGCCGCTGAACAGGTGAAGGTAGTGCTCACCGGCGAAGGCAGCGATGAACTGTTTGCCGGCTATGCGCGCTATCGGTTCTACCAGATGAATCAGCGGTGGGCGCAGCCGTACGACGTTCTTCCGGCCGGCTTGCGTGGCTGGCTGCGCAATCAAATTGCGGTGTCGTCACTCCTTTCCGCTCCCCTTCGCCGGAAATTGCAGCATACGTTTCTCGGCAGAGGATCGGATATCCGTTCGTTGTATCTGGACAACTTCTACTCAGCTTTCCCGCGCGAGCCCGCCGCATATGAAACATTTCTCAGCTACTGGAATTCCGATCCGCAGGCCCGGATGCTTCCACGCATGTTATATGCCGACCAGAAGACATATCTCGTCGAGCTGCTAATGAAGCAGGACCAGATGTCGATGGCAAATTCCATTGAAAGCCGCGTACCTTTCCTGGACCATCCCTTCGTTGAATTCGCAGCCCGAGTGCCAGATCGCATGAAACTGCGCAATGGAGAAGGGAAGTACATCCTAAAACGCGCCATCGAAGATCTGCTCCCGCATGACATCGTCTATCGCAAGAAAATGGGTTTTCCCACACCGCTCCGAAGCTGGCTGCAGAGCCCGAAATCCGATCGTCTTTTCGATATACTACGCGGCCCCGACGGCATTCTTGCTCCGTACATCGACCGGACCGAGCTAGAATCGTTGATCGAACGCCAGCGTTCCGGGCATGAAGATTGTACCGACCGCATCTGGCGTCTATTAAATTTTCAGCTCTGGGGCGATATCTTTCTAACTGGCCGGCGCGACCGCCAGGAAAGTCTGCTCGCCACCGCAGCGGTCACTGCGTGAAGATCCTTTGGGTCAATACGAATTTCATGCATCCCACCACCAAGGGTGGGCAAATCCGAACGCTGGAGATGCTGCGGCACCTGCACAGCCGGCATGAAATTCATTACGTCGCGATTGAAAACCCCGCGCATCCTGAAGGGCCGCAGCGTAGTAACGAGTACTCGACCCGGAGCTATCCGTTTCAATACAAGGTTCTCGATAAAAGCTCTCCGGGCTTCTTCGCCCAACTCGTAAAAGGCGTATTCTCGCCAGTGCCCGTCGCCGTCAGCCGCTTTAACCCACCGGGCATGAGTGAGTTTCTCGAAAAACTGATTCAGAGGGAAGGCTTCGATAAAGCGGTGGTCGACCACCTCGCACCTACGGCCTACTTCCCGCGCCTGGAGCAAGCCGTATTCTTCCAGCACAACGTCGAGACGGTAATCTGGCGCCGCCATGTCGAGCATGCCTCAGATCCCATCCGCCGCCTCTATTTCCACATGCAGGCCGGCCGCATGTATGAATATGAGCGCCGCGTCTCCCGTGCCTCCGGCCACATCGTCGCCGTATCGGCCATTGATGCCGATCAGATGCGCAAACTCTTCGACGTCACTCGCGTCTCAGAGATCCCAACCGGCGTGAACATCGAATACTTTACTCCACAAGTCACGGTGGAGCCCACCACCGACCTGGTCTTCATTGGATCCATGGACTGGCTGCCGAACGTGGATGGGATGCTCTACTTCGTACGCGAAATCCTGCCCATTATCCGCCGCAGCCGCCCGGAAACGTCCCTTGCCATCGTTGGCCGGACTCCACCCCCAGAAATCGTGGAACTTGGCAAACAGGATTCCCTGATCAGAATCACCGGCACTGTTCCCGACATCCGCCCTTATGTGTGGAACTCGAAATTGTCAGTAGTCCCACTCAGAATTGGAGGCGGTACCCGCCTGAAGATTTACGAATCGATGGCCGCCCGCGTCCCGGTAGTTTCGACGACAATCGGCGCCGAGGGCTTGGAGATCAACCCGCCCGATGACATCCGGCTAGCTGACACCCCTGAAGCCTTCGCCGCCCAGTGCCTGGAACTTCTGACGGACAATGCCACCCGGCATCGAATCGCGGATGCCGCCTGGAATATGGTCGCGGCTCACTTTTCATGGGACAGCGTCTCCCGCTGCTTCGAAAACATCTTAGAGGCCGCCCCCTCGCTAAGAAATTAAGAGCCAGCCTATTTCTGATAAAACCGGTCCCGCACCCGCAGGTAAATCCCGCCTGCTCCCGCTTTCGCCACTTTCTTCAGCTTCCAAAACGCGGCCTGCAGGAACCTTGCACCCCATTTCCCTGCCGCAAACGCTCCGGAAACTTCCGCCGGCATTCCCCGTTTCACAAAATACCGGCCAAGCAACGCGCACTCCCCAACACGTCCCACCTCTGCCGTGGGTTCGGAATTAAACAGCACCCGTATGCCTGCCTCCTCCGCGGTCTCTCCCACCATCTGTGAATAGTACCCGCCCGGCACGGAAGCCACTGTCACGGCCTCACCCAGAATGTCCTCAAGAACCCGCACGCTCTCCAGCCACTCCTGTTGCAGAACCTCGCGGCTACACACCGCCATGCGGGTTGGATGCGAGCACGAATGGCTCCCCACCACATGCCCGCGCCGCTGCAAATCGCGGATTTGATCCTTCGATACGAAACCCGCCGTCCCGATCCGATCGGTAGTGATGAAGAAATGACCGGCCCACCCGCGCTGCTCCAGCATCTCCGCAGCCAACGAATGTGCGCTCACTCCACCATCGTCAAACGTCAGAAAAACGGACCCATCCACAAGCGGCTCATTAGCTCGCCTCACCCGCGGGCCAGCCGCCCGCACCGCATCCAGATGCGCCGCGAACTCTTCCCGGAGAAGCTTATAAGCCGCTGCACCCTCGCCGGGAAAACCGCTCGAATCCCAAGCGCCCCGCTCCACTACATCGTGATACATGATCGAGAACACATTCATAAATGGATCGGCCCGTCCCCATCGCCCCGATTCATATGCACCTCAGCCGCCTCGGGGATCAACTCCAACAGTTTCTTTGATGCCGCAAACACAAAATTCGACGGACCCACCCGGAACCCAGATCCTCGCAATGCCGCCACCCACGCCGCATGCAATTGGTTCGACACAATCAGATCCACGCCACGTTGTTCCAGGAATCTCACCGCCGCTCCAATCACCTGCGGCGCATCCGGTGGCGCGGCAAGACAATCCGCGACCGATCCAACCCGCATATCTCCGAAATACTTGTCGCCGTGCATCTGTGTATCAAGCACGATCGCCCACCCCGCCGAACCCACCTTCAATCGGATCGCATTCTGCTCGCCGTAGAAAGCGTTTAGCGTTTCCGCATCGCGCTCTGCCACTGCACCATAGGCGGGGCTGGAACTTCGCCATACTTCGTCCGCCCAGCCGTCAAACGAATTCACCACCCCGCCCGCGGACACGCCGTGCAAAGGCCGTTGCAAGGCGCGGAGGCCAGCCCAACCCAGTCCGCTATACGCCGCCAGATCCATTGCAACCCGCCGAAGCGCGGTTTTTCGCAAAGGCTGGATATTACGCAGGAACGCGGCAGCCCGGTTGACTTTAAACAGGAACGGCACTTCCCACAAGCCCCAACCCATCGCCTTCAGCATTCGAGGTAGCGCTTTATCAACCCCGCCCATCCCCAACCCGTACAGCATTGGCTGCTGCTTCAGTGCATGCCGGAGCAGTTGCATTCCCAGCGAAACATATGCCTTATCAACGATCCCCTCGGACAGTGGTAACCGGTAATGCGCTACATCCCGCGGCTCCCCGCGAAACCAGAATTGTTGATGCCGCAGAATATACCCGCCCCGCACCGCATCTCCGTCCACC
The DNA here is from genome assembly GCA_038200305.1 of Bryobacterales bacterium. Classification (GTDB taxonomy): domain Bacteria; phylum Acidobacteriota; class Terriglobia; order Bryobacterales; family Bryobacteraceae; genus JANXXV01. The sequence continues at coordinate 533 of JBBPYD010000154.1, read as the reverse complement.
GCAATGAAATGGTTTGCGGCAGCCTGACCGGGAAACAGAAACCCGTTCGATGCAATGCGCCAATTGAAATCGCGGACGGCACCTGTCCACTCCTCCGTGAAGGGGCGGATCGCGATCATCCGATCTTTGCTTCCACCACCGTCGCAATCTTCCCGATCGACTTCATCTGCTCGATCTCCTCAGGCTCAAACTCCACGCCGAATTGCGTCTCCAGCGCCAGAATTAAATTCAAATGCTGCACCGAATCCCAGCTTTCAATCTGCTCTGGTGTCGACGCCTCAGTTATCTTTTCCGGCGCAATCTGCAAGATATCCGACGCAGCCGTCCGCACTTGCTCAAGAACACTCATAGGAATCGAATCCAGTCCGGGCACTTCATCGGCTCGCTCAAATCGTAAGACCACCGCGAGCCCTCTCCGTTTTCCATCATTCGCACAAACCCGTGCTTCGGATAAAAATCTTTCGCCGGAGCATTCTTCTTCGTTGGAACAAACCAGCCTTCTATTCGCGATGCCCCCCGCTCCCGCGCCGCCT
>JBBPYD010000153.1:0-82940 GCA_038200305.1 Bryobacterales bacterium | reverse complement strand
TACGTATCTTATGTATTCTTGACCTATGCTACTCCATGACCTTCGTTATGGCCTACGCGAAATCGCCAAACGCCCTGGGTTCAATCTCCTCGCAATGCTGACACTCGCGCTGGGAATTGGCGCCATCACCGTAATGTACAGCGTCATTCACAATGTCCTGCTAAATCCTTTTCCCTACACGGATCCCCGGCGGATGGTGGACGTGTTGATTCAGGATACCGGACAAGGCCGTGGTGGACTTCGTGGCGCGCTGACAATTCCAGAGTTTCGCGCCTACGTCGAGCAGAGTAATGTATTTGAGGAAGCGGTGGGCACGAATCTCACGGAGAGGGTGTACCGGGCCGAATATGGCGCCGAACCATTCAGTGTCGCTTCTGTCACTCCGAATTCATTCCACTTTCTCGGAGTCGCTCCGCTGATCGGCCGCGCGATCACGGCCGATGACGTGAAACCGGGCGCGCCGGCCGTCGCAATCCTGAGCTACAAAACCTGGTTGACTTTCTTTAGCGGCAATCCATCGGTGCTAGGCAGCACCATCGTTCTGGACAATCAACCAATGAACATCATCGGCGTCATGCCGCCACGCTTTACATGGCACGTGGCGGACGTGTGGACCCCCGATCCCGCCGTAGCCAGTGACCCCGATGCGATGAAGAAGGGCTTCTGGTTGCAGGGGCGGCTCAAACCCGGCATGACACTCCAACAGGCTGAGGCTGAACTGAATGTCATAGGCGCACGGCTTGCGCGCCTGTATCCGGATCGTTATCCGAAGAAGTTCACCGTCCAGGTGATTACTGTAATCGATTGGGTGGTTGGGAAGTTCCGATGGGTGTTGTACACCCTGTTCGGCGCCGTGAGTCTATTGCTTCTGATCGCGTGCTGCAATGTCACCAATATGCTGCTGGCGCGGGCAACCGCGCGCGAAAGAGAAATCGCGATCCGGGCCGCCGTCGGTGCAACGCACTTCCAGATTCTCCGCCAATCGCTAGTGGAAAGCCTCCTACTTGCGCTGGGTGGAGCCACCATGGGAGCCCTGCTGGCTTATGGAGGGACGAAGGCACTGGTTCAATTCATCCCGCCTTACACGATCCCGGTGGAAACGGAAATCGCTCTCAACGTTCCTGTGCTGCTGTTTAGTCTCGCCACGGCGGTGCTCACGGCGCTGCTGTTCGGCGTTGCGCCGGCGCTGCATGCCACCCGCCGGGACTTGGCGAATGGATTGGCAACCGCCGGCAAGGGAACGGGCGGCGCAGGCCGGCACGGCAAGCTCCGCAATTCGCTGGTTGTCTCTGAGGTCGCGCTATCGCTCGTTCTGCTGGCCAGCGCGGGAGTGCTGATGCGCAGCTTCCTTTCCATGGTAAACGTGGACCTTGGGTTCAGCCCTCACAACATTCTCGTGACCCGGATGTTATTTCCCAACGCCACCCCGGCCCAGAAACATAGGTTCTTTGAGGCGGCCCTGCAGCGAGTCTCGGCATCGCCCGGCGTGACCAGCGCGGCGGAGGCCACCAGCGTGCCGCCCTACGGTGGAATCGGGACTGACATGGATATTACGGGCAAAGCGCACACCGAGCGATGGATCGGGCGTGTGCAACTATGCAGCGCCGGTTATTTCGAGACGCTCGGCTTCCGTTTTGTTCGGGGCCGGCCCCTGTCGCAGAGCGACCTGTTCAGCGCCGGAAAAGTCGCGGTGGTGAATCAAAGGCTGGTGCGCAAGTACTTTGGCAATGAGGATCCGCTAGGGAAGCAGATCCGGCTCGCCCGCTTTGCAGCCGCTCCGGATTCCATGCCCGACCCGTCCTTTGAGATCATCGGCGTCGTCTCGGACGTCAAGAATCAGGGCGTTCAGGAACCTGCCGTTCCGGAAGCTTTCGTTCCCTCCACCGTCAGCGGCCTCGGCTTCCGCGCGATGCTCGTTCGAACGTCATCCGATCCTGAGCGCCGTCAGGCAAGAGATTCGCGCGGTCGACAGCAACATCATGCTGGGGCAGACGGCAACCTTGGAGGATATGCTTCGCGATGGTTCGTATGCGCGTCCGCGCTTCAGCGTAATGCTATTGAGCGTGTTCGCCGGCATCGGTCTGGTGCTGGTCGGCACGGGTGTATACGGCGTCATGGCGTATGCAGTGTCTCGTCAAACCCGGGAAATCGGGATTCGCCTGGCTCTTGGCGCCAGACGGCGCGACGTATTCCAAACGGTTTTGGGTATGGCGCTACGGCTGATCGGCGTTGGCGTCTTAATAGGCGTGCTGGCCAGCTTTGCGGCAAACCGGCTGATATCGAGTCAGGTGTGGGCTGTCGCGGCGTTTGATCCGGTTGCTCTGGCCTGTGGCGTGTTGGTGATCGTCGTTTTCGGACTCGCGGCCTGCTGCATTCCAGCAATACGCGCAACGCGTGTCGACCCGATTGTGGCCTTGCGCTATGAGTAAGCCTGCTACTTCAAGTCGATGTTTGACTTAGCGAAAAGGTTGAAGCTAAGCCGCCGCCCAACCTCGGCCTATCATGCGAACTCCCGGCGGACGAGGCGCCTTCGGAGACTCGAAGTGGAGTTCCAGCGCTTCCTTTAGGTTTGCAAGGGCCTCTTCTTCCGTTTCACCCTGGCTGGCAACGTTAGTCTCCAAACACTGTGAAACGTACCACTCACCCTCGCGCCAGACAGTTGCGGGAAATGGCCGCTTCATCCTTATCTTTCCACATACCACGCGGCGCGGTAGGGGACCCTCGCCCCTGTGGCACACTAAAAATATATGGGTTTCCAACTGGCCGTCGATTATCGCCCTCGCGGCGATCAGGTGACCGCCATCGAACAACTCGTTCGAGGTATTAAGGAAGACGAAAAACATCAGGTTCTGCTCGGGGTTACCGGTTCCGGCAAAACCTTCACCATGGCTAAGATCATTGAGCGGATGGGCCGCCCCGCGCTGGTTCTGGCTCATAATAAGCTGCTTGCCGCCCAGCTCTACCACGAGTTCAAAACTTTCTTTCCATCGAACGCCGTCGAATATTTCGTCAGCTACTACGATTATTACCAGCCGGAAGCGTACATTCCTTCGGGCGACGTCTACATCGAAAAAGAGTCCACCATCAATGAGGAACTCGATAAGCTGCGGCTCTCCGCAACCAGGTCCCTGTTTGAGCGCCGCGATTGCGTGATCGTCGCCAGCGTCAGTTGCATTTACGGTCTCGGGTCACCCGAAGCCTATTACGGCATGCTGCTGATGCTGGAAAAGGGCCAGAAGATATCTCGCAAAGAACTCACCGGTAAACTGGTCGAACTGTTGTACGAACGCAACGATCATGACTTCCGCCGCGGCACATTCCGCGTGCGTGGCGATGTGGTGGAGTTGTTTCCCACCTACGACGACAACGCGTATCGAATTGAATTCTGGGGCGATGAGATTGAGACCCTGTCGCAGATCGATCCGCTGCTTGGCCAAATTAAGCAGACGTATCTGCGCCTTCCCATCTATCCCAAAACCCATTACGTAATGAGCCCGGCCACGCGTGAACAAGCCATGCGCAGCATTGAGCTGGAGCTTGGGTGGTGGCACAAAGAGCTCGAAAAGGGCGGAAAGCTTATTGAGGCGCAGCGGCTTTATCAGCGCACCATGTTCGACCTGGAAATGATGCGCGAGATCGGATATTGCCACGGCGTTGAGAACTATTCCCGGCACTTCTCCGGACGGCTTCCGGGCGAAGCGCCGCCTACGCTGCTCGATTATCTGCCGCACGATTCGCTCATGTTCATCGACGAGAGCCATCAGACCATGCCCCAACTACAAGCGATGTTTCATGGCGACCGCTCCCGCAAAGAGAACCTGATTTCATATGGTTTCCGGCTTCCTAGCGCGCTCGATAATCGGCCTCTCACATTCGAAGAATTTGAGAACCGAGTGAATCAAGTCATCTACGTCTCGGCTACTCCGGGACCTTATGAGCTCACCAAATCCGCCGGAGTGGTAGTAGAACAGATCATCCGCCCTACTGGCCTGATCGACCCCGAGATAGACGTTCGCCCCATCAAAGGACAAGTGGACGATCTTTTGAACGAGATCCGGCTACGCACCGAGAAGAACGAGCGCGTGTTGGTGACCACACTCACCAAGCGCATGTCGGAAGATCTCGCGGAGTACTACTCGGAAGTTGGCATTAAATGCGCGTACCTCCACTCGGAAGTGAGCACGCTCGACCGGATCAAAATCCTTCGCGACCTGCGCCGCGGCGTGTTCGATGCTCTCATCGGAGTCAATCTTCTCCGTGAGGGCCTCGACCTGCCGGAAGTTTCACTCGTCGCGATCCTCGATGCGGATAAAGAAGGGTTCTTGCGCTCAGGGGGATCGCTCATCCAGACCATCGGCCGCGCTGCCCGGAACCTGAACGGTCTCGCCATTTTGTACGCCGATGTCATCACCGCAAGCATGAAGCGGGCCATGGATGAGACCTATCGCCGGCGTAGCATTCAGGCGGCTTACAATACCGAAAATGACATCACTCCTGAATCGATAATCAAGCCGATCGATATGAGTCTTATCAGAGTGGCTGAAGCGGATTACGTCACGGTTCCCGTAGAGCCTGAAAGCCCGGTGGAGGAGATGACAGAGGTCGAGAGGCAACAGTACCTTGTTGAGATGGAGCGGCAAATGCGTGAGTTCGCCAAGCACTTCGAGTTCGAAAAGGCGGCGCAATTGCGCGACCGGATCAAAGCTGTCAAGGGACGCGGATTGTATGACGAAAGCACGATCCTTAGCTCTGGTGTGCGCGGGTCCAATTAGTAGGAACGGCATTGCGCGGCTTCCCAAGATCATCGCTCAACTCGGGCCAGTAAAGTCCGGAACCCTACAACGCGCAAGCCGCGCCGTTAACGCTCTGGGTGGTGGCGCTCCGGTTGCCGAATACCAGGCGATTGCCGATTCGCAAACCATCCTGGTGAACGTGCCGGATGACCAACTCCCTGGCATCCTTGGAGAGCTTGCCGGAACCGGAATCGATTGGACGCAGAAGATTGCGATCTTGTGCAACTCCTCTCTTGGTAGCGGTGAGCTAACGCGTCTGGAATCGCAAGGTGCCGCCGTGGGCTCCTTTGATGCGATTACCGGATTTGAGGACCTCCGTTATGTGATCGAAGGAAATGACTCCGCCGTCCGGGAGATGCGTGCGTTGATCGAACAAGGGGATGTCCGTGCGATCGAGATTCGCCAGGGGGCCAAAAAACAATACCTGGCGGGCATCACCTTCGCCACTGACTTTCTGGCTTCCACAATCACCGGTGCCGTGGATTGTCTACGGGATTCGGGGCTTCCCATAAGGTACGCCCATCAGATCGCTGCCACGCTTGTTGAGAAGACGCTGCGGGACTTCCTGAAATCGGGTGCGAAAGCATTGCCAGGATCTAGCGAAGCCCTGCTGGGGGAGATTGCGGACGGACTCCAAGGCGCTAATCCCAGGCTTGCTCGATATTTCCGCAAAACCGCCGTACAGACAGCCGAGTACGCCACAAACGAAACACCCCACTCTTCCCAGCGTCTCACCTAGGTGTGAGGCGCGATATCAGTCTTACCGATCCAGAACCTTCGGAGACGCCCCGGCTGACGCAAACCGGTGCAAATCCCGAAGACCGTTCAGATATAACAATTCGGCGCGTGGCGTCTCTGCGCTGGAGCCAGATCTGGAATTTGCTAACGACGACTTCCGACTACTTCCTGATCCATAAAGTTCCTCGTCTGGGCGCGTCCCTCGCTTTTTACACCATCCTGTCGCTTGCCCCTCTCCTGGTGGTCGTCATAGCCGTTGCGGGGCTTGTATTCGGGCGCGAAGCCGCTATCGGCCAGGTAGTCTGGCAGATTCAGGACCTGGTGGGGTATGAAGGTGCGCAGGCGGTCAAGGCGATGCTCACCAGTGCCCATAAGCCTGCCTCCGGCGCCATCGCCGCGGTTCTGGGCCTGATCACCCTTTTCTTTGGCGCTTCTGCCGTGGTTGCGGAACTTCGCGATGCTCTGAACGTAATTTGGAACGTTCCCGCCAAGGAGGCGTGCGGTCTATTGAAAAGTATCGTTGCCGTGCTGCGAGACCGCACTCTTGCTTTCGCGATGGTGATGGGAGTTGGATTCCTTTTGTTGGTGTCGCTGGCAATCAATGCGGCACTCGCTGCTCTTGGCGATTCGTTCAAAAATTATCTTCCGACGGAAGAGTGGATTTTGCAGATCGCGAACTTCGTCATCTCGTTCGTGGTGGTCACGTTCCTATTCGCGCTCATCTACAAGTTCATCCCCGATATCTACATCTCGTGGGGAGACGTGGCGCTGGGCGCGGCAATCACGTCCTTGTTGTTCACCGTTGGGAAATTCCTGATTGGACTCTATCTCGGTAAAGCTGGTTTCGGTTCCACCTATGGTGCGGCCGGCTCTCTGGTCATTCTGCTCATCTGGGTTTACTATTCGGCTCAGATCTTTTTCCTCGGTGCGGAATTCACTCATATTTACGCTGAGAAGTACGGCTCCCACCCGTCCGTAGCCGCGGAGCGGGGGCGTGTCGAAATCGTGGATCGAATTCCAGATCGGCCCTGATATAATAAGGACGGATGTACATATCTCTCCTGCCCCAGCGGATGCTTTCCTCTCGCATCTCGATAGTTCCAAGTCCGTACTTCCACAAAATTCCTAAATGGAGGTAATCCTCTCCTTTGCTAATGAAAGTTAGTGTTCAGATGACGAATGGTATCGAGTCCCTCTTCGGAACCCGGGATGAAAACATCCGCCTCCTGGAAAACGGCTTAAATGTCCGCACCCGCATCGCCAATGAAAGTATAGAAATCGAAGGCGAAGACGCCAGCGTACTCCGCGCTGAGAGCATTCTCGCCGACTACGCCTCTCTGATCCGCGAGGGACAAACGTTCAATAACGGCGACCTGAATAGCTATCTTCGCGTGGTTGTGAACGATCCTTCAGTCACCTTGCGCAACCTGGTGGTCAGTGGACGCCAGCGCGCGTTCGGCAAGAAGACGCTTGCGCCGAAAACAATAAATCAACGGCGCTACATTGACGCAATCGAGCGCCATGACCTCACGTTCGGCATCGGTCCGGCCGGAACCGGCAAGACCTATCTCGCCGTTGCGATGGCCGTTTCCGCGCTGTTGAACAAGAAGGTCAGCCGTATCATTCTGACCCGGCCGGCCGTCGAAGCCGGAGAAAAGCTCGGCTTCCTGCCCGGCACTTTACAGGAGAAAATCGATCCATATCTTCGCCCGCTGTACGACGCCCTGTTTGAGATGATCGAGGCGGAGAAGGTGGAGAAGCTTCTTGAAAAGTCCGTCATTGAAGTAGCTCCCATTGCTTTCATGCGCGGGCGCACGCTGAACGACAGTTTCATCATTATGGACGAAGCGCAGAACAGCACCTCCGAACAGATGAAAATGATCCTCACCCGGCAGGGATTTAATTCCAAAATGGTGGTCACCGGAGATCTGACACAAGTCGATCTTCCCTCCGGCAAGATATGTGGGCTGTTGAACGCCACTGAAGTGCTCCGTGGCGTGGAAGGCATCAGTTTCGTGCAATTCGACGATTCCGACGTCGTCCGGCATAGTCTGGTGCAAAAAATCGTGCAGGCTTACGAGCGCTATAACAAGCAGATCGGAGCGGGCCGCCAGTTCGCTCTGAAACTCGGCGGAGATTTGCAATTGGAAGCGCCGGGCGAACCCGGCGTGATTCCTCTCGCGCCGAATAATGGGCTGGAATTTCCCAACGCATGATTTTCCGTCAATGCCCGCTCAGGAGAGCCTTCTTCTATTCCGCCGGGCGCCTACAGGCTTGCCGCGGCGTGATTTGAAGGAATTTGCCGGCGTGTTGCAGCGGGAGGTAGCGGGAGGCCGGGAGTTCTGCTGTCTAATCACCGATGATCGCGAATTGCGGCGTCTCAACCGTGACTTCCGCCTAAAAGACTACCCAACAGATGTCCTGTCATTTCCGTCAGACGAGCCGACGGAGAGCCTTGGCGACATCGCTATCTCCGCCGATCGAGCGGCTGAACAAGCTGCGGAATTTGATCATTCCATCGCAGAGGAGATCAAAATCCTCATGTTGCACGGTCTCCTCCACCTGACCGGCATGGATCACGAAACCGACTCGGGTGAGATGTCGCGCTCTGAAAAGCGGTGGCGTAAGTTGTTTAACCTGCCCGCCGCACTCACTGAGCGCGCCCGCGTATGACAGCGCTCTTTATTGTACTGGTGATCGCGGCCACTATCCTACTCGCGCTGGTGACGCTCGTCCAGATGTTCTACATCGAGGCGCAGCGGCTGAGAGCGCGAGACCTGCCTTCGCTGCAATTCTTCAAGGAGACACTCGAAGACCGCATCGGGCTGAAGCCGGAAAATGGCACGTTGAGTTTTTCGCTTATCAAACACAGCCTTCTAGTCTTTGTCGGCGTCTTCTACGCCGCCATCTACACGCGTGAGGATGTAATTTCCAAACAGAGTGTAATTGAAGCCCTCGCGTTCGCCTGGCTCACCATGCTGATCGGCACGTATGTAGTGCCACAACTCCTTTACCGGCACACTTCCGGCAGATGGCTGGCCGGGTTCTCACCCATCCTAAGCGGGCTCGCAATCGTAGTCCGGCCGCTAACCGGGCTGCTCGAATTCTTGCAATCGCTGGCTCAGTTGGGAGCCGAAGAGAAGAAAGCGGAAGAGGCATCTACCCCGGCTGAGAATATCGAAGCTCTCATCTCCGCTGGTACGGAAGAGGGCATCATCGAAGAGGACGACCGCCGGCTCATTCAATCGGTGGTCGCATTCGGAGACAAGACCGTCCGGGAAGTGATGACGCCGCGCCCGAATATCGTAGCAATCTCAGCGGACAGCACTCTCGACGATCTCCGGCGCCTGGTCATCAATGAACAGTTTTCCAGAATCCCTGTGTACGAGGATTCCATAGACCAGCCAATTGGATTCGTTCACGTTCGCGATATGTTTGAGCTCGATCATGGCGACCGCTCGCAACGGACAGTCCGGGAACTTGCGCGTCCGGTCCGTCTTGTTCCCGAAACCAAGCCAGTGAACGACCTGCTCCGCGAAATGCAGCGTGACGGCGCTCACATGGCAATTGTGATTGATGAGTATGGAAATACCGCTGGTCTAGCCACCATGGAAGACATGGTGGAAGAGATTGTCGGGGAGATCCGCGACGAGCATGAGCCCACGCTCGACATCGAACAGGATACAGCGGGACGTTTCATCGTTTCGGGTAGCTTTAACGTCGATCATCTGGACGAATTAGTGGGATTCCGCGCATCCGGTGAAATCGAATCTACAACCGTCGGTGGCTTGGTGAGTGAGCTGATGGGCCGGGTTCCACGCGTTGGCGAGGCCATTGAACGCGGCGGCATCCGCATCGAAGTGCTCGCTGGAAACGAGCTGCGAGTGGACCAGGTACGCATTTCAAAGACGGAAGTGGAGAAGTCCGAATTGAGACCCGATGCCTGAAACCAGTAGTGGTCAACCGGAGTTCGTCTCCGGATTCGTCTCGATTCTAGGCCGCCCGAGCGCTGGAAAGTCCACGCTCCTGAATGCACTTGTAGGCGCAAAGCTCGCCATCGTCGCCGAGCAGCCACAGACCACGCGCACCTCCATACAGGGTGTCTGGACTACGGCACATTCTCAGGTAGTTTTTCTCGATACCCCAGGCATCCATCGGTCCGACACGCTCTTCAACCGGCGTATGATGATCGCCGTTCGCGCGTCATTGGACGAGCGCGATCTTCTGCTCTACACCGCCGATGCAACCCGCCGCTTTGAGGAAGAGGACGCTCAAGCGCTGGACCTGGTGCGCAAGGCGGACACACCCGTCTTCCTGGTCCTGAATAAGATTGACTGGGTGAAAGAGAAAGCGCAGTTGCTGCCGCTCATTGAGCAGTATAAGAGCGCGCTCGAATTCGATGAATACCTACCCGTTTCCGCTCTGAAGGGCCAGGGTCTGGATGAACTTCGCGCCGCGATCCTGAAACGGATGCCGGCCGGCCCCGAGCACTTTCCCGCCGACTACATCACCGATCAACCCGAGCGCTTCATGGCGGCCGAACTCATCCGTGAGCGGATTCTGCGCGAGACACGGCAGGAGGTGCCGCACTCGGTTGCCGTGATGGTGGACGAGTTTCAGGATAAGAAGACTCTCACGCGCATCGCCGCTACTATCTATGTGGAGCGGGAGGGTCAGAAAGCCATTCTCATCGGCGCGAAGGCATCCATGTTGAAGCGGGTCGGCACCTTAGCCCGCAAGGAGATTGAGCTTCTGCTCGGACGAAAGGTATTTCTAGAGTTAAACGTTAAGGTGCGGGCCAATTGGAGAGATAATCCTGAGTTCTTAAATGAATTGGATTGGCGTACCATGAATACAAACGAGGCTGAGTAACATGCGTACGATTTCTCTGTTGTTATTGATGTTCCTGGTTGGGATGACTGTGTTCGCGGCTTCGAAAGATCTTTCCGATGACGCCATTTACGATCAGGTACGCCTGAAGCTTGCCGGCGACCGCGATGTTGGCGGTGGCGACATCACGGTGAAGGTGAACCAAGGCGTGGTCGAGTTGAGCGGAGTCGTCAAGAAAGAAGGCGTTCGAATGAAGGCGGAAAAGCTGGCCAAGAAGGTGAAAGGCGTTCAACGCGTGGTCAACCAACTGAAGCTCGCGAACGCAGCCGCTTCCAGCTAAGCCTGCCTGATTGCCTGTAAGGCATCGTAGAACTCCGGATAGGAAACCGAGGCCGCCTCCGCGTTATCGACGGTACAGTTTCCGTCGGCTGCAAGGGCGGCTACGGCACAGGCCATTGCGATCCGGTGGTCCCCAAAAGAGTCCACCTCGGCCGCATGAAACCTTTGCTTGCCGGGGACATGGAATCCGTCGGGCAACACTTCCATCGAGACACCCATCCGTGAGAAGTTCTCGGCCATGGTAGCGATCCGGTCTGTCTCCTTGATACGAAGCTCGGAAGCATCCCGTACCGTCAGACCCGACTCACTCAGCGCGCCCAGTACCGCCAACACCGGGATCTCGTCGATCAGCGCCGCCGTGAGGGCTTTTTCGATCACGCCTCCGGCGATTCGCCCTCCTCGCACTTTCAGATTCCCGATCAGCTCGCCTCCGGCTTCTTGAATCTGGGGCACCTTGATCTCGGCGCCCATCGAGGTCAAAAAATCGATCAAGGATGACCGCGTCGGGTTCAATCCAACAGCTTGCAGGATCAACTCGGAGCCGGGCAAGATCAGTGCGGCGACCAGGAAGAAGGCCGCCGAGGAGAGGTCGCCGGGCACCATGAGCTCGCGGCCTTCCAGCTTGGGCCTGCCTTCGATCGAGATCACGCCGCCCGCGCTCTTGATCTCCGCGCCGAACTCGCGCAGCGCCAGTTCGCTGTGGTCGCGAGTGCGAACCGGTTCACGGACAACCGTGGTACCGTCGGCATAGAGACCCGCGAACAACACACAAGTCTTAACCTGAGCGCTCGCAACGGGAAGCGTATAGTCGATCACTTTCAATGGTCCGCCCTGAATCTCAAGCGGCGGAAACTTTCCGTTGTGCGCCGAAACAGCCGCTCCCATCTCGGCGAGCGGCTTCATGATCCGTTCCATCGGACGGCGGGACAGCGACTCGTCACCGGCAATCCGGCTGCGGAACGGCTGCCCGGCGAGGATGCCGGAGAGCATGCGGATGGTCGAGCCGGAATTGCCAGCATCCAGCGTGCCGGCGGGTTCCTTCAGCCCATCAAGACCCTTTCCGTGAATCTCAACATCGTTCTCTTTCTTCCCGATCTCAATGCCCAGCGCCCGCATGCATCCGAGCGTCGATTGACAGTCGGCGCCGGTGGAATAGTTGTGGATGCGGCTGACACCTCCGGCGACGGAGGCGAGCATCGCGTAGCGATGCGAGACCGACTTGTCGCCCGGTATGCGGACGGAGCCACTGACACGGCGGGCGGGGGAGATCGTTTTTTTCATGGAAACCGTTATTCTATCAAGCGGCTTTCACTCGACCGGAAAAGGTCCGGTCTTCTCGGCCCGAAGATACTTGCCGCCGCCATCTTCAAAGTTGATACGAAACTCGGTGGCGCGGGAGGGATCCTCAATTTGAGCACGAAATCCGGCTTCCTCGCCTGGGTCCAGCATCTCCTGGTCGAGGCTGCCGCGCTTAGTGGTGATCACCTGTTTGTGGTCGGAAGCAATAAAGTCGATCAACAGGACCAGAGCCTTGATGGGCTTCTCACTAATATTCTTCACCCTTGCGTCGATCATGATATTACCTTCCTGCCGGCGGGCGCTGGCTTCTATCAGTTCGACTTCAGGCGGCTTCGGCTGCTTGCCCTTCTGCGCGAATGCGGTGAGAGCCATGAGAAGAAAAACCCAGCATAGTCCGCGTGTCATTTGGTTTATTTTCATCGGATCAAATCCTTTATGCTAATTCCAACCAGTGCCGTGGTAAGCCCGATCATTACCGCAACCGCACTCCAGGCGATCAGATTGTAGCTTGGGGAGTTGGTCCATTCCTTCATCAGCGCCTTCTTGTTGACGATCAGGATCATGTAGATCAGAACGAAAGGAAGCAAAACGCCGTTGATTACCTGCGAGAACAGAATCATCTTAATGAGCGGGAAACCTGGCAGCAGGATGACACCGGCTCCGAAAACCACCAGGAAGGTAAACAGCCAGTAAAAGATGGGAGCTTCCCTGAAGGTGCGATTGACGCCGGATTCAAAACCCAAGCCCTCACACACGGTGTAGGCGGTGGAGAGCGGTTGGATACAGGCCGCGAATATCGAGGCGTTGAGGAGCCCGGCGCAGAACAGAAGAAAGGCGTAGTTGCCGAAGGGTTTCAGGGCCTTCGCGGCATCAGCCGCATCGGTGATGTCCTGTGGTTTGTTAGCCCAGATAGCGCCGGCGCACGCCACGATGATGAAGAACGCAATCACCGACATCACGATACAGCCGACGACCACCTCGATTCGCGATTCTTTGTACTCCTTGGGCCCGATCCCCTTCTCAACAATGGCGGCCTGGAGATAGAACTGCATCCATGGAGCGATGGAGGTGCCGACCATGGCGATCAGCATCCCGATGTACTCCTTGTCGAAGATGAGCACCGGTTTCACGCTGTAAATGGCGGCTTCGCGCCAATCGGGTTTCACAAGGATGCCGGAGACGATGTAACAGATGTACAACGAACAGGCGAAGAGGAAAATCTTCTCGATGCTCTGATAGGTGCCTTTTACGATCAGGAGCCAAACCCCCGCAGCGGCGAGTGGAACGGAGATGTACTTACTGATGCCGAAAAGGCCGAGCGAACTGGCGACGCCGGCAAAGTTCGCCATCACGTTGGTCAGATTCGCCAAGATCAGCGCGGCCATCATGAAGAACGTGGTCCGAAGGCCGAACTCTTCTCTGATCAGGTCAGACAGACCTTTGCCGGTGACCGCGCCCATCCGGGAGCACATCTCCTGCGTGACGATAAGCAGTAAGGTGATGGGGAGCAGAGTCCAGAGCGGGAGGTAGCCGAACTTCGCACCCGCCTGCGAGTAGGTGAAGATGCCACCGGCATCGTTGTCTACGACCGCGGTAATGAAGCCCGGGCCGATGACGGAGAAGAAGATTGCGATGTGATAGCGGAAGCGTTTCAGCATCGGATCTCTATCTCTGCCTGAGGACCGTGATGATATCGTCGGCCGTGATCACCCCTTCCAGGCGGTTCTCTCTGTCAACGACGGGAAGAGTCAGGATGTTGTATTTATCGAAGAGCTCGGTGATGCGATCTTCCCTCTCATCGACCGGCACCTTGATGAGCGTTCCGGAGGCAAGGTCTTTCAAGTGAGCCGAGCCGGGCACGATGAACAGCTTGGCCAGCGGGACGGCGCCGCAGAGGCGATCCTGGTCATCCACCAGGAACAGAGTGTTGAGCGATTCGAGAAGCTCTTCATTCGCCTTCAAGGAATCCATGGCTTCGAGAACACTGGAGGTCTCACGAAGGGCCACGAACTCCGTGTTCATCATTGCGCCAGCGGTGTTCTCTTTGTACTCGATCAGCTCGCTGACTTCGGTCTTCGATTCGGCCGTCATCTCATCCAGGATCTCTTGCGAGGTCTCTTCCTCAAGCTCACCGAGCGCGTTGGCGGCTTCATCGGGAGACATCTCTTCAATGATCTCCGCCGCTTTTTCGGTCTCGAGGGATTCCAGGATGCTGGCCTGGACATCCGGGTCCATTTCAGAGAGTGCGTCGGCGGCGACCTCGGTATCCATGGTTTCAATAAGGGCTTCGCGGTCGTCGGGGCTGAGATCTTCCACGATGTCGGCGAGGTCGGCCGGATGCATTTTTTCGAGCGCCCGGTTGCTGATGTTGAGGCGCAGGCGGCGTTGCGGATCGGGCTCAACGATGTTGCAGTACTCCCAACCGATGGAATTGGGAGGGATGGGCCCCTGGATGCGGCGTATGATGGAGGGCGGCACGACGCCATGGACGAGGCGGCGGAAGATGCTGCGGAGACCGATATCCACCTCGACGACATAGAGGACATCGCCTTGCCTTTCGGCGCGAATACCGAACGTCACATCGGTGACACGGACTACTTTGCGGCCCTGGGCGTCGATGATCTGTTGATCGAGTAGGTCGCGCACCATGCGGAGCATGTACTCGTCAGCGTGATACGGCGTGAGCTGCTCATCTTTGAGGTAGATTCCTTTGAGCGAAATGGAACGAACCTGATCGTAACGAAAACTCAGCCAGGCCCAACCGCCGCCGACCAGGAATCGATCGATGCGAGCGGGATCGACGAGTGGAACCAGCGCGGCGTCGCGGACGCGACCGATCTTACGGCCACGGGTGTCGTAGACCGGGAGGCCCATGAGTTCGGTGCAGAAGAGCCAGTTTTCCGCCGCCATGCGGGACCTTCCATATGGTTATTATTGCAACCTCGCCTTGAGCATCTCATTGATGGTGGCCGGGTTAGCCTGACCGCGAGACGCCTTCATGGCCTGGCCGACAAGAAAGCCGATCACCGCCGTCTTGCCGCTCTTATATTGTTCCACCTGTTTGATGTTTGCGGCGAGCACTTCGTCAAGAATTTTGCTGAGAGCGCCGGTATCGCCGATCTGCTTCAGCCCTTCGCGTTCCATGATGAGGGGGGCGGGGTCGCCGGTGGAAAGCATTTTCGAGAAGATCTCTTTCGCGAGCTTTCCTGTGATCTCGCCCTTTCCGATCAAGGCAACGAGCTCGCCGAGGTTCTCCGGAGCGATGGGCGATTCGGAGAAGTCTTTGCCTTCGGATTTGAGCGCGGCCATGAGGTCACCCGTCACCCAGTTCGACGTAGCGCGCGGATCGCCAGATGCTTTGACGGCGCGCTCGAAATATTCGCTGGAGGAACGCGTGAGGGTGAGGACCTGCGCGTCGTATTCGCGGAGACCGTAGGATTCGACGAACCGGGCCTTCATGGTTGCGGGCAGTTCGGGTATTTCAGCTCGCAGGCGATGGAGCCATTCCTCGCCGATGCGGAGCGGAACTAGGTCGGGTTCGGGGAAATAGCGATAATCGTGCGCCTGTTCCTTGCCGCGCATACTGACGGTTTCGCCGAGATCGGCGTTGTACAGGCGCGATTCCTGAAAGACCTTGCCACCGCTTTCGACGATGGAGATCTGGCGGAGCGTTTCATATTCGATGCCCAGTTTGACGTGACGGAACGAGTTGAGATTCTTCACCTCGACCTTGGTTCCAAATTTTGGAGCGCCTTTGATACGGACAGAGATGTTGGCGTCGCAGCGGAGCTGGCCTTTCTCCATGTCGCAATCGGAGACACCGATGAACTGCATCATCTGCTTGATCTCCGTGAGATAGGCGTAGGCTTCGCCGGCACTGCGGATATCCGGCTCACTGACGATTTCGATGAGAGGGGTGCCGGAGCGGTTGAGATCGACGTAGGAGTAGCGATCCGAGTCTTTGAATCCGTCGTGAATGCTCTTGCCGGCATCGTCTTCCATGTGAACCCTGGTGACGCCGATGCGTTTCGGGACGCCATCGATGGCGGCGGCCACATTGATGTCCACGAAACCGTGTTCGGCGAGGGGCTGATCGAATTGGGAGATCTGATAGCCCTTGGGGAGGTCCGGATAGAAATAATTCTTGCGGGCGAGGCGCGAGAGGGGGCGGACTTGGCAATTGAGCGCAATGGCGGCTTTGATGGCCATTTCGACGGCGGGCTTACTGAGGACGGGCAGGGCACCGGGAAGGCCGAGGCAAACGGGGCAGACGTTGGTGTTGGGCGGCGCGCCGAAGCTGGTGGGGCAACCGCAGTAAATTTTGGTGCGGGTGCCTAGCTGCACGTGGACCTCAAGGCCGATGACGATCTCGTATTTGGCCAAGACCTGGGGCGATGGCATGGCAGCGAGGGTGGACATATTCCTCATTATAAAGGCCGGGCATCGGCATTCGGGTGACCTTTGGCGGTTACGGGGGGTTGGGAGGTTGGGGCGGGACCGGATGCACCGATCGGGAAGACGAGGATCGGGGATTCTGTGGGCAGCGGTTTGGGGTCGTTTCGTAAATTCGGTTCTTGGGGTTCGTGCGGCTCGGATGGCGCTGATTCCTTTGGCTTGGAGCGGCGGCGGAGGAGGTTGTTCAAGGCGCGGTCATAGCTGCGGCGGAAGGTGGTTTCGTAGCGCAGGTAGAGGGCGAGGGACTTGGAGTTGTTGGCCATGTGGTCGAAGGCGACGGCGACGCGGGTGGGTTCGTCGATCTGGGTGAAGGATTTGGCGACTCCTGTTCCTGGCGGTCCATCTGGAGATCAAAGAGCGCGGTTTAGAGCGTCCGCATACGGCGGAGGCGCCAGAGGGAGGCGACCATTTCGTCGATGAGGTCCTGTTCGACTTCGTCTTGCGGGAGGAATTTGGCGATGTGGTATTCGAGGAGCTCGGCGAATGCTTCGGGGGATTCGTTGGAAAGGACCAAGGTCTTGGCGGTGAGGCCGTGACGGGTGGAGTTCATGGAAGATTTCTGGAGACCGGCGGGGGATTTTGTGCCGGCGGCTTTCGCGCCGTTTTGGCGTGCCTGGGTACGTCGTTGTTTTAAGGTCATGTGGTTTTCCTGGGTCCAGGGTACGGCGGTGGGGGTTGCCGGGCGGGGTGCTGGTAAGTTGTTGGGCTGTAAGTGCGATTGTTGAAAAAAGTTGTGATTCGGTTTCGGGTCACGAAATCTTTGGCTATCTATTTGGTTTGTTTGCTTGGTTTTGATTATTTTCAAGTTTTTGACGAGATAGGAGGAGCGTTAATTTCGGGATGTGGGGGGCGGACTGTGAATTTCAGAATTGTGATGCGGGTGCGGAGGAATGTGTTTCCGGAAATTGCCGCGGTGATGACGAAGGCGGAGCGGTCGGAGGAGGAGTGGGGTCGTGTCCGAGCGGCCATTTTACGCGCCATTGCGCCGTTTGGGGACGCGAAAGATGCCGTTATGCGGCGCTGGTGGAGTTGCGGGAGTTGCCGGAGGGGGTTGGGTGAGACTCCTGGTCCACCCATGGAGAGTAAACGGGCGCCCAGACCACTATAGTACTTATTTGCATTTTCATCACTTGTATTTTTGCTCGCGGTAGTAAAGAATAGGCGAACACGTGTCAGAAAAAATAACCGAATTCAGCGACTTTTTTTACGAGTGCGTTGGCTTGCGGCCTTACAAGTACCAAGTGGACCTGGCGGGTAAGCCGGTGGAGAGCAGGGCCATTCATGTCCCCACCGGGGCCGGAAAAACCGCGGCCGTGGTGCTTGCCTGGCTTTGGAATCTGTCTACGAGACCTGACGAGACTTCGCGCAGGCTCGCCTATTGTTTGCCCATGCGAACGCTGGTGAGGCAAACCGGGACGAACGTTCGCAAGTGGGTGGAACGGTTTGCGCTTCTCACAGGCATAAAAGTCAGTGTGCATATTCTGATGGGCGGCGAGGTGAACCAGGATTGGGCTATTCAACCGGAGCACCCCGCTATCCTGATCGGCACGCAGGAAATGCTGCTGAGCAGAGGACTCAACCGGGGATATGGGATGAGCAGGTATCAGTGGCCCGCTCATTTTGGGATGCTGTCGAACGATTGCGCCTGGATCATGGATGAGGTCCAACTGATGGGCGACGGCCTCGCGACGTCGTGCCAGCTCGCGGCTTTTCGCGAGCGATTTGGTGTTTTCGGCAGTTGCCCGACCATTTGGATGTCGGCCACGATGGACGCCGCGATGCTGAAGAGCGTCGACCAAATACACGCGCCCGAAATGTTCCGGTTGACAGCGGAGGATTCCTCTCGCGAAGACCTCAGGCGGCGATTGAACGCGCCGAAGAAGGTCGCGAAAGCGCCGGAGGAGTGCTGCCGGCCCGCCGGCCTCGCGGAATTCCTCGCGGCCCATCATCGGTCGGGAACGCAAACGATTGCCGTGGTGAATCGGGTGGGCCGGGCCCGCGAGACCTTCGATGAGTTGCGCCGGATCGCGCCGGATCAGCCATGCGAGTTGCTCCACTCGCGCTTCCGGCCTGCGGAAAAAGAGCGGTGGCGGGGTCTGCTGGATGGTCCCGTTCCGTTGGAAGGGCGCATTTTGATCTCCACGCAGGTGATTGAAGCCGGCGTCGATATCTCCTCCGCGCTGCTGGTTACCGATCTGGCGCCGTGGTCTAGTCTGGTGCAGCGCTTCGGCCGCTGCAATCGCGCCGGGGAGTTGGACGATGCGGAAATTTATTGGGTGGATCGCCCGTTGTTTGGAAAACTCAAATTGGCGGCAACCGGCGAGATCACAGAGGAAATCGCGCTGCCCTACGCCGTGGAAGAGTTGCAGGAAGCTGAATCGAGAGTCTCGCAAATGGCCTCGGCAACAATTGCGGACCTGCCAAACCATCAGACGGAATTCTCGCCAAAGCATGTGCTTCGCCGAAGGGATCTTCTCGACCTCTTCGACACCACGCAGGATCTTTCCGGGTACGATCTGGACGTCTCCCGGTTCATTCGCAGTGAACAGGATCGCGATGTGCTGATTGCGTGGCGCGAAGCCTATCCGCCTGTTACGAAAAAGGACGCGCCGGGGCGGGATGAGTTATGTCCGGCGCCGATTCACGAAGTGGAGGCGCTGCTCAAGGGCGTCAAAAAAGGCCGCAACCGGTTCGAGATCTGTTCCTGGAACGCGCTGGAAAGCAAGTGGAGGGCCGTGGATGCGGATGCCCTTCGACCGGGAATGATGCTGGTCGCCAACGCCAAATCGGGAGGATACAGTATTTCGCGCGGATGGGATACGGATTCCACGAAGCCGGTTCCCGAGGCTCTTGTAACTCATGGAAAAGAAGAAGGCGCCGGCGACGAGCCTCGTACCTTCCAGAAATATGCGCAGACGCTGGAAGCGCACACCCGTGAGGTGCATGAGAAGATGCGTGAAATTATCAATGCGCTTCCGAATTTAAGGATTGGCCAATACCGGGAAGAGCTACTGATTGCGGCGCTTCATCATGATTGGGGCAAGGCGCATGAGGTTTTCCAAAAGACGGTAAACCCCAGTGGCGCTGGGGAGTTGATGGCTAAGGCGACCGGCAACGGGAAGCACGGGCGCCCCTACTTCCGGCACGAACTGGCGAGCGCATTGGCGTTGTTGCAGAATGGCGCATCGGACCTGACGGTGTATCTTGCGGCGGCGCATCACGGAAAGGTGCGGCTATCGATTCGCGCGTGGCCCGGCGAGATGCAACCGAAGCCAGGCAGCATCAAATTTGCGCGGGGCATTTACGATGGAGATCTGTTGCCGGCCGCCAAGCTCGGTAGTATTTCGACTACGGCCATGACTCTCGATCTGGCGCCGATGTTGTTCGGGATGGCGGAAAACGATGTGGAATCGTGGACGGACCGGATGCTGGAACTGCAAGACCGGCTCGGCGTGTTCCGGCTGGCTTATTTGGAAGCGCTGATTGTCGCGGCCGACTGGCGCGCGAGCAACGCGCCGAAGGAAGTGTTGGCGTGAAAAGCAGGTTGATTCTCAAAGGCTGCACGGTCGAGCCCATGGCCGGGTACTTGAAGGCGCTGGCGGTTTTGCGTCTTGTGAGTGAACAGGCCGACCCCGGCGCGCGGGGCTGGTGGGAAGGGAATGCGTTCTGCCTGGAATCGAAGTTCGACGAAGATGGGCTGGTCGGGTTTTTCCTCGATGAGTACTGCCCTACACCGATCGTTGCTCCGTGGAATGGCGGGAGCGGATTTAGCGAAGGGGACCGCCGGGATGGAATCGACGCCATCCTCGGCAGCGACTCGCCGCGCTTTGCGGAGTACGGACGCACGATCAAGGGAAATCTTCTCGTGGCCGGAGCTTGGCGCGGGTGAGATGACGGTGGATCAGATCCTTCGCGAGGTGCGGGGAGCCGCCACGGCATCCAGACCGGGCAAGGCGCAAGACGAACTGTTGAAGCTCCTCGCGGATCTGGAAAATGCGGCCGGCAAGAACGGAATCGATATCCAGCCTCTGCTTTCCTTGAGCATGAAAGAGGTTGAAACAGCGGCCAGGCCCATTTATAAATCATTGACCAAACTGCGCACAGCGGCGAAGAAGAATCGCCGGACGGGAGGTAAAGATGAGATTGTCCGGGCGTGCCGCAATCGCCTGGGAGACGGCTCGGTGGATTGGATCGATAGCGCGGTTGTGTTACGAACCACGACGAAGCTAATGTATCCGCCGCTGCTCGGCACCGGAGGCAGCGAAGGCCGGCTCGATTACACGAATTGCTTTATGGAGCGGCTCGCCGGATTGCTGCTTTCAGGGGAGCCTGCGACAAACAGCCTGTTGGGCAATGCGCTCTTTGGCCAATCGACTACCGAGTTGGCTATCGGGGCAGTCGGCCAACTCGACCCTGGCCGCGCCGGGGGCTATAACCAAGGTCCTGGGATCGGGGCAAGCTGCCCCATCAACCATTGGGATTTTGTGTTCGCCATGGAAGGGGCAGTCGCCTGGGCCAGCGGCGCGGCCCGCCGCCAAGGTATCGGCACTCATGGCGTTTCCTGCAGTCCATTTACGGTGCGCTCGCGCCCCGTGGGGTACGGGTCTGCCGATGAAGGAGACCAGGCTTCCGCGCGAGCCGAGATTTGGATGCCTGTTTGGGAGCGGCCCAGCCGGTTTGAAGAAGTGCGTACGCTGTTGCGAGAAGGCCGGGTGGAGTGGGGCGGTAAACCTGTCGAGGATGCGATGCAATTCGCCGAAGCAGCCGTCTCTCTCGGAACGCAGCGGGGATCGGCGCATTTCAGCGATACAGCATTATTAAACGGCGTGGGGACAGTTTTCTCGCATTGCCATTGGGTCGATTTCCAGTACGGGAACGGGTAGACGTCGATCTGCTCGAAGAACTTGATCGGGTTCTAGCGCGAATCGACCGGTTCGCGCGCGGGTTCAAATCGGAGGCTCCACCGCCCCGGTTCAGCTCACTGCGGCGGCAGATCGACGGGAGCGTTTATGAATTCGTCTTACGCGGCGAAAAGGACCGGCTCCAAAATGTGCTGGCGGCGATTGGCCGCATGGAGCGATATTTCGCGCAGCGGGATCTCAAACTGGAACCAAAACTGGACAGTCCTCTTGGTGGACTGAGTACCCGGTGGCTGCTGGCGGCGAACGATAGATCGCCCAATTTCCGGATCGCCGTTTCCCTGGCGTCCATTCTCCGTTCCGGCGACGTGGGGAGCATCCGCGCAAACCTGACGCCCATTCATCCGAAAGAACCCTGGAAGTGGGCGATAGGAGCGGGGCAGACGGCGTGGACCGGGAGCAACTTGGCGCAGAGAATGGTGAGCGTCTTGAAGCGCCGGATGATGGATGGCGAGCGGCTCAATTGCGAATCGTTGCCGCTTTGGGGCGCTGTCCGCGCGCAACCTGGAGATGCGGTTTCGTTCCTCGAGAATGACGGGATTGATGAATCCCGAATCGAGGATCTGCTTTTCGGTTTGACGCTGGTGGAATGGCATGACAAGGAGGCGCTGGATCAAGTGAAACCGGAGTTGTACTCTTCCTGGCGTTCGGAGCCTTCGCAGTCGATCGTCCCGAGAGAGTATGCTGTGCTGAAACATCTGTTTCATTCCGGTGTTGAGACTGAGACTCGCCCGGAACCGGCGATTCTGTCGTTGCTCACGGGAAACCGGATCGGAGATGCCTGCGAAGTGGCGATGCGCAGACTGCGGGTCTCCGGCAGAGCGCCCGTGAAAGCGCGGTTTTCCGGGAGCGTGGATGGAACACGGCTCGCGGCCAGTCTGCTAATTCCAATTACAGTTCCATCGATCGAGGCCTTATCGCGACTGGTCCTCCACGAGCAAGAACCCAAAGTTGCGGCGCAGACAAAAAGGATGACAACTCATGTTTAAACAACTCATAAACGCACCTCGATTGCTTTTGGAACAGGAACTCAAGCCCCTTCAGGGCGACCGTTTTCAGCCGACCGGCTTCGCCGACCTCGGCGCGGCCGATTACCGGCGGCACGATGGCAAGCGAATGCTGCTTGTGGAATCGGCTCAATCGGTAGCCAACAGACTCGAAAAGACATGCTTGGACGGGGAAGGCCCACGGCTCGGTAAGGACTTGGAAGGTCTGCCGTATATCGTAGCCAAGCTGACGGGCGCCACGGAGACGGAAACCAGTTCGTTGATTGAAGCGCACCGCATCAACTCGCCGTTCATCATCAGTAACAAGAAGTTTCAAGGCGAATTTCTCAAGAAGTCGGGATATGAAAAGGGAAAACCGATCGCCTGGGATAAGATCGCGGAGACGTTCTTCTATTTCGATCCGAACGCGCTGGTGCATGGCGTGTTCATGGCGAACCTGGAAGACGGTCGGGTGAGGCTTCCGCGGGCTCTCACGGGCTTCATCGAAGCGGCCGACGTGTTGGAAGCGGTATCCGGTGGCGTGAAGAACAATGCGCTCGATCCGACCGGTAAGATCCGCGCCAAGGACTACGACAAGGACGTTTACGGGAATGTGCCGTATCCCAGGGTGGAATATACCGCCGGGTGCATCATGGCGTACTTCAACCTGGATCTCGCGTTGATTTCCGGTTTTCGTCTGTCGGAGCCGGCTCAGGAGTTGCTGATTGGATTGTCGCTGTTGAAGGTGCGCCGGTTCCTGTCGAGCGGCCTCCGTTTACGCACGGCGTGCAACTTTGAGCCCGCCCGCGATCTTGCGGTGAAATCCCCATCCGGTTTCATACTGCCGGAAGAACCGGAGTTGCTGGCAGCGGTGCAAGCGAGCATCAAGAAATGTACAGAGGATGGCCTGTTTGCATCTCCCGCGGTCACCATTGTGGAGACGGCAGTGGTTTTGAAAGCCGATAAGAAAGAAGAAGCGCAAGCCGCGAACGGTTAGGGAGACGCTCATGCTACTGATCGAACTCGCGTTTCCCGCGGGCCGCGATCATGCGACCGCCTGGGGACGGCATGTGAACGAGGGCATTCCAGAATGGCCTCCGTCCGGTTATCGACTGATACGCGCGCTTTATGACGTTTGGAAACGCAAGCTCCCGGAATGGGAGGAGTCGCGTGTGGAACGATTACTGGGCATGCTCGGGACCTCCGCGCCGCGCTATCGCCTGCCGTCCGCGACGGTTTCGCATACCCGATCGTTCCTCAGCAAGAACGAACAGGATCTTCAGAGCAAGACTCTGATTTTCGATGGGTTTGTCGTGCTTTCTTCACGCGCTACCGTGTTGATGGGGTGGCCGGACCTGACGCCCGATTCGGATTTCTTGGACGACCTGGATGAATTGCTTTCCAGGCTGAACTATTTGGGGCGATCTGAATCGTGGATCGAAGCACGCACGTTGCGGGGCGTATCCGGGGTGGAGTGGAATTGCTTCACGCAATCCGCGGAGTCTGTGAATTGTGAGATGGAGATTGTGCCGGTTGCGTCTGCGATACCACCACACGATTACAAACCAGCGGCTATCGGGCGCGGCAAAACGCTGAAGCATCTAACCTGGATGGAAGCCATCGCGACCGGAACCGAAGTCATCTTGGGGGCGGGCTGGAGCCACCCGCCAGCGATGCGGTACGTAGACTACCTGCGGCCGGTGAATTCTTTCGCGCCGGAGGTTCGCGTAAACAGGCAGCGCAAAGATTCGCGAATTTGTTCGGTACTGTATGCACTCGATTCAAAAGTGCCGCCCGACGTGACAGAGACGCTGGAAGTGGCCGAACGAGTGCGCACAAAACTGATGGGCATTCACAAGCGATTGGCTGGGGGACCGCAACACGTCTCGGTCAAATTCAGCGGAAAGGACCGGAGCGGAGAGCCGCTGCGGGATCACCGGCATGCGTTTTATCTTCCGCTGGACTACAACGGAGGTGGGCGGCTGGACCATCTGCTGGTACACTGCCGCGAAGGATTCGATCCATTGGAGTGTCAGGCGCTTGATGAGTTCAGTTCGTTGTGGCAGGGAGGCGGAAGACCGGATGTGCGGTGTATTCCCGTGCATTGGGGCGGAGGCCGGAGTAAAGAGAAGAAAATCTTCACCAGCGCCACTCCGTTTGTTCCGCCGCGCCACCACCGGCGAGGTCGTGGGGATTTTGGGGAGTGGCTGCAGGCGGAGGTCGCGCGCGAGTGCGCCAATCACAATCTACCCAGGCCGGCTCGGGTGACGGCAATCCACGAATTGATTGCTAAGGGTGGCCGTCCCATTCGCTGGGCGGATTTTCGGCGCAACCGGAAGCAGGACCGGGCGGAACCGCGGTTACGGTGACGCTGTCGGCCACGCCGCCGATATCAAGTTTATGTCGAGTCCACTGGCCTGAAAAGACTGAAGAACAATATTGTCGCGTTCGCTGGATTTAATCCGGGCGCGGAGACTTTCATTGTGTAGGTACCCGGTTGCAGGAAGAGAAAAGAATACACTCCGCTTCCATCCGTTTTTGGCCGGAAAAACTTCAGCCGTCTTCACGTTGCGGAGTTCGATGTCCGCGGCGGCAAAGACGCACCGGCGGGGTCCGTGACAGTGATTGTCAGCTTAGCGCGGATATCTTGAGCGTTGGCTCGGCCTGCCAGAAGCAGGCCGAGTTGAAGAATTGAGATCCACCACCTGCTGTAATTACAGAACGGACTGGCTAACCTGGTCATCCAATACTCCTCTTAGAAGAAGTCGAACCACTGAAGCAAGCCCTTATCGGGGGCGCCGAACTCTCAGATAGTGTCAGGCTAGGATCGAGGAAAATCAAGCCTGCTCACTGGATTTTGTCACTAAGGAATACAGTCTGGCACAATAATGGTTCCGGATTTAACCGCATAGACAGGGGACACGTTACAAAATGGGAATGAATGGCAGAATTGCGCTTGTGACCGGGGCCGGCAGCGGTATAGGCCGCGCGGCTTCGTTGGCGTTGCAAGCTGCGGGGTATTCCGTGGTGGTGGCGGGAAGACGCGCGGAACCACTTGAAAAAACCATCGCGATGGCCAATGGGTCCGGTGGCAAGATGCTGGCAGTTCCGGCCGACGTCGCCAGCCCGGAGTCGGTGAATGCGCTTTTCGCAAGAGTAAAGGAAACATTTGGCCGTCTCGATGTGCTTTTCAATAATGCCGGTCTGAACGCGCCTGGCATCCCGATTGAAGATCTGCCTTTCGAGACGTGGAGCGCTATCGTCAACGTCAATCTCACGGGCGCCTTTCTCTGTGCGCAGGCAGCGTTCCGGTTGATGAAGGACCAGGAGCCGCGTGGCGGACGCATCATCAACAACGGTTCCATTGCAGCCTCCGCTCCGCGGCCCAACCATGTCCCTTACACCTCAACCAAACACGCGATCACTGGGATGACCAAGTGCTTCTCACTCGACGGTCGTAAGTACGACATTGCTTGCAGCCAGATCGATATCGGCAATGCGGCTACTGAGATGACGGAGCGGATCACTTCTGGAGTTTTGCAAGCCGATGGTAGAAAGATGGCGGAACCCCGAATGGACTTACGGCATGTGGCCGAAGCGGTGCTTTACATTGCGAATCTGCCGTTGGAGGCTAACGTACAGTTTATGACACTGATGGCCACCAAGATGCCGCTTGTAGGGCGCGGGTAAAACGAATCTATGCGCTTACCGTTTCGCCTAGCGAAACGTAATTAACCCGCAAGTATAAGTGCGCCACTGCGTGTGAGTGCAGAACCTCGTTGTGAGATCCGGCCCGTTACCGCGCGTTTCGCACAAAGAAACATTATTGTGAAACGAATTCGTGTTTGACATTCAGTCCGCCACTTTTTCATTATTAATTGTCTGCCTTATGACAGAACTCTCGTCCCGGAGAAGCAATGAGATCTTCACCTCTTTGGTTGGCCGTGTTTTCGGGTATCGGTCCGGCTTTGCTGTTCGCCCAATCCACATCCGTCGAAGAGTCCGCGCGTAAGATCCTTAGCACCAGGTGTGCAAGCTGCCACGGCGATGCCAGGATGTCCGGCCTAGACGTCCGGGAATCCGCAACATTATTAAAGGGCGGGACGCGTGGACCTGCTATTGTTCCTCATAAAGCCGGGGAGAGTCTGCTTTTTAAGGCCGTAAAGCGCGAGGGCGATCTGCAGATGCCGCCGGGCAAGACCCCTCTGCCGGCCAGCGAGGTGGAAGCGCTGCGCGCATGGATTGATGGCGGCGCCAAATGGAATGCGAGTGCAAAAGCTCTCCAGCAATCGGCCTGGTGGTCTTTTAAGAAGCCGGAGCGGCCTCTTGTTCCGCCAGTGAAGAACCCGGCTTGGGTGCGCAATCCGGTCGATGCGTTTATCCTGGCAAAGCTCGACAAGGAAGGGCTACACCCGGCTCCCGCGGCAGACCGGCGCACGTTGGTCCGGCGGGCCTACTTCGACCTTCATGGACTGCCGCCCACTCCGAAAGAAGTGGACGAGTTCCTCAGCGACAAATCGGACAATGCCTATGAAAAGCTGATCGACCGGCTGCTGGAGTCGCCGCGCTATGGCGAACGATGGGGACGGTACTGGCTGGATTTGGTGCGTTACGCCGATACGTCAGGATTTGAAACGGATCATTTCTTCCCGACCGCGTGGCGGTATCGCGATTATGTAATTAGCTCTCTTAATGCGGACAAGCCTTATAACACTTTCGTTCAGGAACAGATTGCGGCAGACGAAATATGGCCGGGCAATTTGGAGTTGGAAGGAACGCTGCATCTGCCCAAAAAGAAACAGGAGAACGTGAACCGGCGCATTGGCACCAGTCTTTTCACGCTTGGGTCGTTCCCGATCGAGTTTACGTACTACGGTGACCAGTACCGGGCGGAATGGCAGGCGGATGCCGTCGATACAGTGGGCGCGGCTTTCCTTGGGCTGACCCTCGGCTGCGCGCGCTGCCACGATCACAAGTTCGATCCGATACGGCAGCGCGACTATTACAGCTTCGCCGCATTTTTTGCCGGGAGCGAAGAGCGCGAGATCCCCCTGGTTAGTCAATTCGACATTCTTACTTACACGCGTGCCATGCCGCTCATTTCTCAAGTGGAGAGCCTGAAGCAGATGGCGCGGCAGCGCGGTGGCGGGATGCGAAACAGGAACGCTGCGGCCCAGAATGCCGATGCGAAGATCTCCGCGGAAAAGAAAGATGGTTCGGGACCTGTCGAAACAGGAGAGACGATCGCGAGCGCTCCTACACCCAAGATGCCATCGGCGGAACAGCAGGCTGAACGCGCGGCGCTGATGCAGCGGATCGGCGAACTGTACACCAGGCTTCCCAACCATTACGCCACCGCGCATGTTCTGGCGCACCAGGAGACGATTCCCGATACGCACATCCTGAATCGCGGCGAATATAAGAACAAGGGTGAGAAAGTGGAGCCCGGATTTCCTCCGGCTCTGAATCCGGGTCCGGCCATCAACGAGCCGGCCGGGGTGTTATTTGTTCCACAGCGCCGCAAAGCTTTGGCGCTTTGGCTTACGTCGCCGGATCAGCCGCTGGTAAACCGTGTAATGATGAATCGCATTTGGCAGGGGCACTTTGGCACGGGCATCGTGGCCACGCCCAACGACTTCGGCCGGCAAGGCGATGCGCCCACACATCCCGAACTTCTCGACTGGCTGGCTACTGAATTTGTGCAACGCGGATACAGCATTAAGCAGATGCACCGCCTTATCATGCTGTCGAATGCGTACCGGCAATCGAGCACCGCGGATGCGAGTAGTCTTGAGAAAGATCCGGAGAATCATTTGCTAGGCCGTATGAACCGCCGCCGCCTGGATGGGGATGCCATTCGGGACACCGTCCTGGATGTGGCGGGTACGCTCAATCTGAAGATGGGCGGTATGGGAATTATTCCTCCGCTCAGCAAGGAAGAATTGCAAGCTGCGCGCATGCCAGACTTGTGGCCGGCGAATCCCGATCCGTCGGAATATACCCGGCGCACTATTTACTTACAAATGAAGCGGTCGATGACGCTGCCGATGCTGCAAACGTTCGATGCGCCCGATACAGCGACAAGTTGCGCACGCCGGGACGTGTCGACTGTAGCGCCGCAGGCACTCACATTAATGAACGGACCGCTCAGCCTTGGCCAGGCTGAGAAGTTTGCAAACCGGCTTCAAAAAGAAAATGGCAATGATCCAGAAGCCTTGGTTAACAACGGCTGGCTGCTCGCATTTGGCCGGCTGCCGTCGCCTAAAGAACGCACAAGCGCGATCGATTACCTGAAGCGGAATTCTTTGCCGAGACTCTGTTTGCTGTTGTTCAATATGAGCGAGTTTATTTATGTCGATTAACCAGTCGATTAACCGGTGGATTGACGGGTCCAGAGAAAAACGAAGCTGGGACGCCGATACACGCCGTCACTTCCTGCAGAATTCAGGTCTTGGTCTTGGCTGGTTGGCCGCGATGAGCCTGTTCGAGCGAAACGCGGCTGCCGATCCTATGCCTGCGAATCCCCTGGCGCCGAAAAAGCCTCCGATGCCTGCAACGGCTAAGAGCGTTATTTCGCTATTCATGCAGGGTGGGCCAAGCCATATCGACACGTTCGATCCAAAGCCGTTGCTGACGAAACTCAACGGCCAGCACCCGCCGGAAAGTTTCGGTGACGCCGACTTCCAGGACTCTAAGTTCCGCGACACAGTTCTTCTCGCCTCGAAACGAACGTTTAAGAAGTACGGCCAGTCGGGCATCGAAATCTCGGATCTGTTTCCACATACATCGCAGAGAGCTGACGATCTTGCGGTCATCCGGTCCTGCCATCATGAGGGGTTCACGCATTCGCAGGCTCTGTTCTTAATGAATAACGGCTGGCCGCGTATCGGGCGGCCGAGCCTTGGTTCCTGGGTTCTCTATGGTCTTGGCAGCGAGAATGAGAACCTGCCCGGATTTGTTGTTCTCCTCGAAGGCGGTGTGAGGACGGGTCCTGCCGTGTACGGACAGGGCTTCCTTCCCGCAGCTTATCAGGGCACACCGTTTCGAAATGGTCCGGATGCGATTCTTAACCTCAGCCGCCCGGCGGACATGAAAGAGGAAGAACAGCGCGACATGCTCGATACGTTGCGCAAGATGAATGAGCAGCACCTTGAAACACGCAATCACGACTCGGAATTGGCAGCTCGCATGGCCTCTTATGAACTCGCCTTCCGCATGCAGATGGCGGCCCCTGAGGCGACCAACATAGCCAGCGAATCCGAGGCGACCAAAAAGCTTTACGGACTCGATAATCCGTTGACGGCGGACTTTGGCGGCCGGTGTCTTTTAGCTCGGCGTCTGGTTGAGCGCGGCGTCCGGTTTGTGCAAGTCTGGTCCGGAAACGGCATGAACGAAACCGATTGGGACGGCCACAAGCAGTGCGATAAAAACCATCTGGCGCGAGCGGCCGCAACAGACAAGGCGGTTGCAGGGCTGATTACAGATTTGAAGTCGCGCGGCCTGCTCGATTCGACGCTTGTCTTGTGGGGCGGCGAATTCGGGCGCAGCCCAACCTCGGACGGCGGTGGCAACGGGGCGGGAGACAGCTCCGGCCGCGACCACAATCCCTACGGGTTCACCACATGGATGGCAGGCGGCGGGGTGAAGGGAGGCAAGGTCATCGGCGCTACCGACGAGCTTGGATTGCGAGCGACGGAAAATCCTATTCACTTGCATGACCTGCATGCCACAATTCTCGCGATGCTCGGCCTTGAACATACGCAGCTCACCTATCGCTATCTGGGCCGGGATTTCCGTCTTACCGACGTAGCGGGCAAGACCGATTTGGCCGCGGCGTTGATCAAGGCTTGAGCGCGCCAGTGGCCAAGGTTCTAACGTAAAGCACCGCAGTAACGGTTAATCGAATACAATATCCGACAGCCCTAGTCGGCGTAGCCGCCGTACTACCCGGGAACTTTGGGGGTGCTGCCGTGAAGCTCGCGTTGCTAACAGGGGCCTTGTTGACCGTGGCGCCGGGATTGGTTTTTGGTCAGGCCAGAGCCATGGGAAATGCTGATTCATCATCCCATCAGTTTCTTGCGCAAGGCCGGTATGAGGAGGCCCGGATTACGTTGTCCCGTGCGCTGAGCGAGGCTGAGGAGGGTCGGGCCGACTATCCTCGTGGGGCCGGTTGATTCTCGCCGGGCCGGCGATCCTCGCGTGAGCACTACGCTGAATAATCTTGGAAAGGTTTACCAGTATTTGGGGCGGTATGTGGACGCGGAGACTGCGTACCGGCGGGCTATTGGTTTGATGGAAACTCAGTTTGGTCCGTCGCACGTGGTTCTTGCGAAGCCGCTGGCTAACTTGGGATCGTTATACGTGGAAAACGGGAAGTACGGGCAGGCCGAGTCTTTGCAGAGACGGTCACTGGAACTGCGCATGGCGGAGTCCGGGCCCGGCGATCCGGACGTTGCGAAGGTTTTGCAGGATCTTGGGACGAGCTGTCTGGGACAGGGCCGCTTGGATGAAGCTGCCGCACTGTATGGGAAAGCGCTGGCGAGCTTTGAGAAGAGCCGGGGTTTACGCAGCCGGGAGACCGCACTCGTGCTGCATGCACTTGGCGTGCTGCGGTCAAAAATGGGGCAGCAGTTAGAGGCTACCGCTTTGCTTGGCCGTACGATAAAAATCCTGGAGGACACGGCGGGGCTAGATCATTCAGACCTGGTTCGGCCGCTGTCGAATCTTGGACGTGTCTATTTTATTCGCGACCGCTTTGCCGACGCCGACGTTGTGTTGAGACGCGCGATGGCGATCGCAGAAAGCACGATGGGACTTGAACATCCCTTTCTGGCGCAGCTCCTTTCGAGTGAGGCCGCCGTACCGCGGAAATTGAAACGGCGGGCCAAGGCGGATGAGTTGGACAAGAGAGCTCGAGCGATTCTGTCGCGGAGCGATGCGGCTGCGATGCAGAGGACGGTTCACGTAGCGGATCTTTCAGCCGGACGATAGAAAGCTGGGGCGCGGTAGGAAGTGCGCCCCGGCTTATACCAAGCTGACAATTATGTATTTTGGCTTTTACACGATGGGGAATTGTAGGTTTCCGAGTGTGCCTTCTGGCGCCGTGAGGATTCATATAGGCTGCTATGGCCAAGCCACCGCCAATTGCCATCATGCCGGTCAGCGCCGGATGCAGGCTGGCCTTCGTATACAGGCTTGTCTCACGCAACATACCGTCGTACCCGCCACGCTCCGCAAGGTCCTTTGATGGGCCGTATAGGCTATCGTCCTGCGTCTTGGGAAGGTTTGCCCGAACGCTCAATATCAAACACACTGGCCTGCATCATTTGGTCCGTAAGGCGTGGCGCATACTTGCCCGACAGCGACAGGATTTTTCCGCCGCTTCCAACGAAAACGTCCCTGCGTTGGTGCTGCGCGCAAAACAGAATCGCTTTGCAACAATATCCGGGGCGTAGACTGGCGGCGGATTTTCCGGCTCCGTACCGAGATAATTCTTTGCGTGGTCCCGGTAAGGAGTGTCAATGGAAGTCGGCTTGATCAGCGTAATCGAGATCGGCGCCCCTTCCTTTTCAATCTCCATGCGTAAAGCATCGGTAAAGCCCTCACAGCGTGTTTTGACGCCGAATAGGCGCCTTGCAGGGGAATGGAGACGTCGGACAGAACACTGCCAAGATTGATCAGAGCACCACCCTTGCGGCGGAGATGCTCCACGGCGATTTTCGAGCCGATCACCGTACCCCAGTAATTCGTTTCAAACAGACGGCGCTGGTCTTCGATGGCAACATCCATCAAAGGACCATAGATGGAAACGCCCGCATTGTTGACCCACGTATCAAAATGGCCGAACTTTTCGATTGCGTGATCGGCCACTCGCCGCAACTGTTCCTCATTCGCCACATCGGCCGGAACACGCTCGGCCTGTGACAATTCGCGGCTCAACTCTTTCAGAGTCTCCTGGTTGCGCGCCGCCAGAACAAGCCGCGCTCCTTCCTTCGCCGCCATGCGGGCGGTCACCAGGCCGATTCCACTGGTAGCACCGGTAATTACAATTACCTGCTCCTTTAACTTTTTAAGTTTCATAGCTTTCTTGCCTTGCCGTGTGCCTCTCGGAAATTGGACACGCCGACTGGGCAAAGTTTCGCGCGATTCGCGCAGCTACGGCTGGGCACCATGCTCACGGTTTCTATTGCCGTGGAGTTGGGCGGAGTTACTCGCGGTTGTAAAGATCGCTCTCGGGAACCGGCGAGGTGTCAGAGGCATTAGCCATTCCGGCGCGAGTACGCGCGGAGAACATAGGACCGCGAGCCGGCTGCAGGCGGGCAAATTTCATCATTCCGATTGGCGCCGCGAGGTCATCGTAAATGGCCTCCATTCCCCCTCGCCGGAAATAGGTCTCATGCCAGAAGCCGGTGCCGCCGGAGTCGCGCAGAAAGTTCTTCCACCACGTCCGGTGTGGTTCCGACCGTGTCCATCTTTCCAGCGATTCGAAATCCTGCCAATACTGCCGCATGCCCGCATGTGGAGGGAACATACTGAATAGAAAATTCTCATGTAATAAAAGGCCATCGGGTCTAGCGGCAACGCTGGCTGAGATCTTCGGTCCGAAGCCAAGCAGCGCCTTGAGGCCGGTGAGAGCATTGACGCGCATGCCCAGATAGATGACTACCAGATCGGGGTATGCGGAAAGGTCGACAGTTTGTCGGTTTACATTGCCCATGATTACGATAGCCTTTCGATCTGAAGTAGATGGTTAATGTCATGACCGGCTAGGTGGGGCGGGAAGCTACCCAGGGTGATGGCGCCCCTCTCCATATGATTTCCGGTACGCGCCAAGTCCGCTTCCGTGCATGTCCGGAGTAGCCTTAACAAGGAACCGCGCAGCACGCGGAAACGGTTCAGAGTCTCTCGAAAGGGCTCCTCCTCTTTTCGCCAACCCTTGCTCCAGTTATTCTGGTCATAGCCGATCAGCTCGGGGTTGTTCTCAAAGAGAATCCATCTGCAGCGGGCCAGTGACACCAGTTCCTGATCCGCCAAATGCGCGACGATCTCGTGAATGGACCACTTACCGGGTGCGGGTTGCGCCGCAAGCTGCTCTGCGCCCATGCTCCTGGTCAGTTCCGCAATGCGTTCCGCTGTGGTCTCCAGAACGCCCATGGGCTCCCGGCCACCTAGGTAAGACGCGTATGGATTACTCATAATAGACGGCGCTCGCATCGCTGGTTTCCCATACCCGCACCTTCGCTACCGCGGTGAACTTGCTCACCTCTTGGTGAATGTATTTTGCAATGTTCTCGGCCGATGGGCTCAGCGTCAGGAAAGGTTCAATCTCATTCAGAAACTGGTGATCCAACCGCATTACCACCGGATCGATATGCTTTTTGAGGTCCAAGAAATCCACCAACATTCCGGCCTCGTCAACCGAATCGCCCACTACGGTGATCTGCACTCGAAAGTTGTGGCCGTGCGTGCGCTCGCAGCTTCCGTGGTAGTTGCGCAACGCATGCGCGGCCGCGAAGGTCTGCTCCAGAATCACTTCAAACATTGAAAAATCTCTCCACGTCTTCGATCAAGGTTGTGAACGCGTAATCCGGCAAGCTGTCGAAAAAGAGCTGTCCGTAACGCTGCTTCGTAATCCTATTATCGAGCATTACCAGCACGCCGCGGTCCGATCGGCTGCGGATAAGGCGGCCGAAGCCTTGCTTCAACGCCAGCGCCGCCTGCGGGATCTGGTAATCGTAAAACGGATTGCCGCCCTCTTCGCGAATCGCAGCCACCCGGGCCTCCACCACCGGATCACTGGGCACCGCAAACGGCAGTTTGTCGATAATCACGCAGCTCAATTGTTCGCCCTGCACATCCACTCCCTGCCAAAACGACGACGTGGCGAACAAGACGCAATTCGGGGTCGCGCGGAACTCTTCCAACAGTGCGCTTCTGGGGCCGGTTCCCTGCAGCAGTGTTGGATATCCGATCGCAAGCGAGACGCGGTCATGAACAATGCGCATCTGCTGGTAACTTGTGAACAGCACGAACGCGCGCCCCCGGCTAAACTCCAGAATTTTGACAATCTCATCGGCGGCAGCCAACGAAAACGCAGGGGTCCTGGGATCGGGCAGTTTCTGGGGGACGTAAAGTAGCGCCTGTTTCTGGTAATCGAAATGACCGTCTACGATGAGCGTCCGGCACTGCCGCAGCCCGAGCCGGCCCTCGGTGAAGGCAAACTCTCCCGATACCGCGAGCGTGGCCGACGTCAGAATCACGCTGCCGGCACGGCTGAACAGCTTCTCATCCAGCACGGTAGATACATCAATCGGCGTAGCTTGCAGAAAGCAGCCGCGTCCCCGCCGCTCCACCCAATAGACAAACGATTTCTCCGCGCCCTCCATCCAAAACCGCAGCTTTTCGGAAAGTTCACGGCTGCGCCGGCAGAGCGGAGTCACTTCTTCCGGAGCGTGCTTAATCAACTGCAACTCCAGGCCGATCAGCTCAATCGCACGAAGGAAATTCCGGTACTGCTCATCGTACTTTTCAAGAAATAGACTACGCTCCCGAAAGCCGCTACGGCCTTCGGATGACCCGAACAACTGAAAGAATTGATCGGCGGCCTGTCCCGCTACCTGCAGAATCTCGTCGAGTTCCATGGACCCGAATTTCTTCTGCTGCGCAAGAGCCGACACGTCACGCGTTAAATCGTGCAGCTGATGGCTGCTGATGGATACACCGAAATACTGCCCGGCGATGTCTTCAATCTCATGAGCCTCATCAAAGATCACCGCGGCGTATTCCGGAATGATCGACCCGAAATCCTCTTCTTTCAATGCCAGATCGGCGAAGAAGAGATGGTGATTCACAATGATGATGTTGCTCTCCACCGCGCGCTGGTGCATCTGGGTTAGAAAGCACCGTTCAAACTGCTGGCACTTCTGCCCGCTGCACAGATCGCGGCGCGCATCGATCTTCGCCCACGCGGAGCTGTGTTCCGGCAGTGTTTTGATCTCCGCGCGATCGCCGGTGAGCGTCGTCTTTTCCCACTCACGGATAATTTCGAAATCCGCCACTTCTTCAAGGCCCGTCAGAACGGGAGTCTTCTCCGCATCGTAAATCTTCTGTCTGCAAGCGAAGTTTCGGCGCCCCTTCATATAGCAGACCTGAATGGGAGTGGCCAGATGTTGCTGTAAGAAAGGAATGTCTTTGTAGAAGAGCTGCTCCTGCAAATTCTTTGTTCCGGTGGAGATGACCACCCGCTTTCCGGACAGGATGGCCGTTATCAGGTAGGCCAGCGTTTTGCCCGTGCCCGTGCCAGCTTCCACAATTAAATGCTTCTTATCCGCCAGGGCCGACTCCACCGCCTCCGCCATTTGCATCTGGCCTGGCCGGTGTTCATAATTGGGGTGCCATTTCGACAGCACGCCGTGGTGGGAAAAAAACTGACGGGCAGTAAGGGTTTTGACCGGGCTCGTCATCTATTGTGTTGTTCTACGGCTGCGGCAAAGCTCTCGAAGAGTTTGCGGTCGCTTGCATCCATCAGGCACCGGTCCTCCGGATGCCATTGCACTGCCAACGCGAAGGATTTATCGGGCCGTTCCACGGCTTCAATTACATCATCTGGCGACATAGCGGAGACTCGAAGACCATCCCCTACCCGATCGATCGCCTGATGATGCCGGGAGTTCACAGAGATCTCACCGGGGCCAATAATTTGCGCGAGCTTTGTATCCAGCTCAATTTTAGCCGTATGCGCGTCAGCGGAGACGGCAAGCTCAGTATTCTTCTCATGCTTCCCGCCGGGCAGATGTTGCATGAGGGTGCCTCCATGTACGACGTTGAATAGCTGAAGGCCACGGCAGATTGCCAGCACGGGAAGATCGGCATTCAACGCTTCCTCTAACAATCGAATTTCCAGATCGTCGCGTTGGATGTCTGGTTCCTGCGTTTCCGGATGGCGAGCCTGGTGGTACAGCGCAGGATTCACGTCGGTTCCGCCGGTCAGCAACAGACCCGCGAGCCCGTCGAGCGATGGCGGATTGCGCACTGGCTCCAAGCCCACGCCGCGAAGCGCCGCTTCGTACGGTTCCGCCTTGTTGGGATTGCTGAACGTGACCGCGACGCGTTTATTCATACTTTCCGATTCTTCCATCGCCCGCGCCGGAATGCGAGTATGGCAGCCACGGCCAGGGTGGCTTCGGAAATCGCGATGGCCAGAAATATGCCACGCACCCCCATTGAGGTGTTGGTGGAAAGCGTATACGCCAGCGGAATTTGCCACAGCCAATAACAGCAGAGGTTTATCATCGTCGGCGTGAATGTGTCGCCAGCGCCGTTGAACGCTTGCACCATCACCATGCCCCACGCATAGAAGACGAAGCAGTAACTGACGAATCGCAAACACTCAACGCCAAATTCCTGCACGGCGGGATCATTCGTGAAATTACCCACAATGGGCCGGGCGAAGGTGACAAACACAATCGCGACACTGCCCAGGAAAATCATATTGTACAGTCCAGTCCGCCACACGGCTTGTTCCGCCCGGTCAGGCCGCCGCGCGCCTAGGTTCTGTCCCACCAGAGTTGCGGCCGCATTGCTCATCCCCCATGAGGGGAGTATGGCGAAGATAATGATCCGGATGGCGATGGTGTATCCGGCAAGCGCGTTCGATCCGAAGCGCGCCACCAGCCGGACCAGCGCAAGCCAACTCGCCGTTGCCACCGCGTACTGCAGCATTCCGCTTATTGCCAGGCGCATCAGCCGTCTCATCACATCGGCATCCAGAACAAGCTGCCTGCGGCGAATGGTCACGCGGCTCCTGGCGCTGAACAGATACCAGAGTTGGAGAAGCACTCCCATGGAGCGGCCGATTGTCGTCGAGACGGCTGCGCCGGTTACACCGAGCTCGGGAAATGGCCCCAGCCCCAGAATCAGACACGGATCGAGCACGATGTTGATGGCGTTCGCGATCCAGAGCACACGCATTGCAATCGCAGGGTCGCCGGCACCTCGGAAAATCGCATTGATCAGAAAGAGCAGGAAGACGGTCCCGCTGCCTCCCAACATGATTCGCGTATACGTGGAACCAGTTGCAACGATGGCCGGGCTGGCTCCCATCAAATGAAGGAGATCTGGCCCCCATAAGATGCCGATGGCTCCGAAGAAGATGGAAACAATCACGCCAAGCGCGATGGATTGTACCGCCGCCACTTCAGCGCCTTCGGGGTTTTTCTCTCCAATTCTCCGCGCAACGGTCGCCGTAGTGGCGATTCCCAGGCCAAGCGCGGCAGCGAAGATGAGTGTGAAGATCGACTCCGTTAGGCCCACCGTCGCTGTCGCGTCCGAGCCAAGGTGCGCCACAAAGAAGACGTCCACGAGTCCGAAAAGCGATTCCATGGCCATTTCCAAAACCATGGGAACGGATAGCAGTAGAATGGCGCGTCCAATGCTGCCTTTGGTGTAGTCGTGTTGTTTTCCGCGCAGCGAATCGAGAACTGAAGACCAGAATGTGGACGGCTCTGCCGGCCCTGTGAGTGTGGACGGAGTGTCCATGGGAGAAAAGTTGGAAGAAAGTGCCGCGATGTCCTGTATACACACCAGAATAACGCACGGCAAACAAGGCGGGGGTGGCTGAAACAAATATCCATCGCGTGATAGACTCACACCCATGAGCGAGAACCGTCCAACCCGCCGTGAAGCCTTACGGGGGCTGGCTGCCGCACCTCTCTTCACAAGCGCTCTGGATGCTCAAGCCGTTTCCTCCCTCTGTTTCACGAGCACGGTCGAGATGGCGCGGCTGATTCGCACGAGGAAGCTGTCGGCACGCGAAGCGCTGGCCGCGCACCTGAAGCAGATCGAGCGTGTAAACCCGAAGGTCAATGCCATCGTAACTCTGGTGCCGGAAATGGCCGCCGAGGCCGCCGCAAAGGCCGATGAGATGCAGGCCCGCAAAGAGAAGTTGGGGCCGTTGCATGGTCTGCCGGTCGCGCACAAAGACCTGGTGGAAACCCGCGGCATCCGCACCACTTTTGGATCGCCGCTCTACAAAGACAACATCCCCACCGAAAACGATCTGATTGTCGAACGGCTCCGCCGTGCCGGCGCAATTACCATCGGCAAGACCAACACACCAGAATTCGGCTCGGGATCGCAGACCTTCAACACCGTCTTCGGTGCGACCCACAACCCCTACGACCTGACCAAGACTTGCGGCGGCTCTTCCGGCGGCGCAGCCGTCGCTTTAGCCTGCGGACTCGTGCCCGTGGCCGATGGCTCCGACACCGGCGGCTCCCTTCGCAATCCGGCCGCATTCTGCAACGTGGTTGGTTTCCGCCCTTCGATCGGCCGCGTGCCGAATCCCAAAGCCGCGTTCGGTTGGTTTACGCTCAGTACCTCCGGATGCCTCGGACGCTCAGTGGCCGACCTCGCTCTCGTGCTCAGCACCATCGCAGGACCCGATTCCCGCGCGCCGCTCTCCATCAACGAACCGGGGGAACGCTTCGCGCGCCAATTGGACCGCGGCTTCAAAGGTGTGCGGGTGGCCTGGTTCAAGAACCTGGGCGGCGTGCCCTTCGACTCGCGTGTGCGCACCATTGTGGATGGGCATCGCAAAACATTTGAATCCCTGGGGTGCATCGTCGAGCAAGCGGAGCCGGACTTCGCTCCTGCCGAAATCGCGTTTCGCGTGCTGCGCGCATGGAATTCGGCGAATACCTACAGCGTACGGCTGCGTGAGCACCCAAACGCTTTCAAGGACACACTGAAGGGCGAGATCGAGGAAGGATTGCGATTGACCGGTGTGGACATCGCACGCGCAGAGACCGCCCACAGCCAGTTCTGGCGGCGTTTTCAGGCATTCCTCGAAAACTACGAGTACTTCGTTCTCCCAACCACGCAGTTGCCGCCATTCGACGTTAACACGCCATATCCAACGGAGATCGCGGGCGTAAAGCTTAATAACTACATCGACTGGATGAAGTCCTGCTGGTATATCTCGGCAACGGGCAATCCAGCGGCCTCGGTACCGGGGGGCTTCACGCCTGAAGGACTCCCGGTTGGCGTCCAGATAGTCGGCCGCAACAACGAAGACTTCAGTGTCCTGCAAATGGCGCAGGCGTTCGAACAGGCGACTGGCTTCGGCAAGAAGCACCCGGACATTTCGTAGATGACGCGCACGCGTTTAATAGCAGGAAAGCTGTCAGATTCCTGCAACCTGTTATCAACTCCAGTTGGCCGCCTAACGCCCATCCCGTCGAAGTGAACTCCCCTATTTCTTCTTCAGCTCAATCACGGTCACGCTGGCATGCGGGAAGGTGTACGTAAACTGCGGCCCTGAGACATCCATGGCACTTTCGACGGGATGAACCGCCTCCGGCCGCATCTCATCGTTTGCCTGGTAGAGACTGTTTCCAGAGAGCGTCTGAATGCGCGCGCTGCGGTCCGGCGCGAATCCAGCCACGCGGATTTGCGACGCGAGATCCCGGTTCAAATGGCGATTCACGCAGAACAGCGTCAGCTTATCGCCGCCTTGGTTCAAGGCGGAAACAACATCCAGATATGGCACTCTCTCGATCTCCGGCAGCCGGTTGTTGCCCTCGTGAATATCGTACGTCTCGACAGCCGTGCGAGTTTCCACGGGGGTGACGGCATCCGCGTTCGAATACATGCGGAACGCCCAGTAAGCGGGAACGGCATAGACCCTTCCGCGTTTCTTCCAGATGCCGCCGAATTCGATGAGCCCCGTCATGTCGGAGACCCGCGTGAAATCGGCCGTTCGCATCAATGTATTCAGAAAGCCCGCGGTGCAGAGGGCGCCGCCCAGATTATCAAACCGCGGCACACGGTCCGGCTGCCCGTGGAAGAGCCATTCCGTGAAGGCAATTTTTACACGGCCTTTGGCGTGCGGATCGGCTTCAATCTGGGCGTTCATGTCCCGCAAACGCCGCTCTAGTTCAACCGGCAAAGCCAGAGAAGACTGCGCTAGAAACTCCGGTGAAGGATCTTTGCGCCGCACAGCATCATCGCGCACGACGAAGTGCGTTGACAGAAAATCGAAATCCGCCGCGTTCGCCAGTTGCGCCGCGTTCCACTCGCGGAAATGGTCGGGGTCCGCTCCAGTGGCGATCAGTCTCGCGCGCCGGTCGACGCCATGAATGGCGTTGGCGAATTCCTTGGTTCGCGCCGCTACCCTGGACAGCGTGGGATAGCCAACCTGGAAATCGCCCCATAACTCGTTGCCCAATTCCCACAGCAGCCCGCCGGACTTATCGCCCCAGTGAGAATTGATGTACCGCACCCACTCGGCGGCTTCCTCTGGCGATCCCGTGCCAAGATTCAGGGCGACTTGCGGTTGCGCGCCGATCAGTTGGCAAAAACGGAGAAACTCATCCGTGCCGAAGGTGTTGTACTCCGGGATGCCCCATGCGATGTTGAGCATGCTGACGCGCTTTTCGCGCGGGCCGATGCCATCGCGCCAGTGGTAAGCGGAAGTGAAGTTTCCGCCGAAACGAACGATGGGCGTTTTCAAATCGCGCGACAGGTCCACCATCTCGCGGTCCATCCCATCCACGTTATCCGCCGGTATCAGCGCCGCCTGATCGATCAAAGCTCGACCTTCATCGGAAAGCGCAATCACGAAATCCGCAGGCTCAAGCGGCGCAAGTTGCCCGGCCGGCACGTCGAGCTTGAATTCATAACGCTTCCAGGCCGGTCCAGTGAGGCGGATCTGTTGGCGCGCGAAAACTCTTTCCGGATGGTTCCGGCCGCGCAGAGAGACCTCCGCGTCCGCGGGTCCGCTTACGTGCTTTGCGTACAGGCTCCCCGTATAATTCAGCGTGCGGTATGTGGGGAGATAAACGCGCTGCCGCACGCCTGTCTGCTTCCCGGGAAGCGCCATCAACAACAGCGATCGCTCAGAGTTCGCCGCATCGTTCCAACGCGGTTCGTAGCGCGCGCCTTGAGTGTAATCGAGCGGCTCCCAAGGCAGTGGAAGACCCATCTGCGAAGAGCGGATCAGCGATGGCTCGGCTTCCGTCATGCGCCGGACGCCCGCGGCGCTCCAGAGATTCTCCTCGAAGCTGGGGTTTTCCAGAATCTCCGCCCACAGACCGTTGTATGTAGAGTTTCCGATTGGCTCAAGGAACGTCCCGTAGATGGTACGCGGGATCTTGTATGAGGCCGGCTTTGCGGCATCGATATCGATGGCCGTCTGGGCGGAAAGAGAGATCGTCAGAGTGCAGGCGAGCAAGATGTTTTTCATGTTCATATCCTCGTACCGGACGGCACTATTGTTTCACGGCGGCAGTAACGGGTGCTAACGAATCTGATACGGTTCAATTATATGGATCGCCGCAGATTCCTGACCGCGATGCTGGGTTACGGCATCCTCCCGGGCACGGCCGCTCAGACTGCCGGAACTACTTCTGTCTTACCTATGTTCGTCGATGTTACCGCGCAATCCGGCGTCGGCTTCCACTGTTCGGCATCGCATACATCGCAAAAATATCTGATCGAGAGCATGGTGGGCGGGGTTGCGATGTTCGACTCCACTGGCAATGGGAATCTCGACCTCTTCTTCGTCAATGGGGCTGCGCTTCAGGACCCGATGCCAGAGGGCAAGATGCCCGATAAATCCGACCCGCGCTACTGGAACCGTCTGTATCGCAACAACGGCGACGGCACGTTTCTCGATGTCACGGAAAAGGCCGGCGTTCGCGGACATTCCTACGGCATGGGTGTCGTCACCGGGGATTACGACAACGACGGCCGCCAGGATATCTATGTGACGAATTACGGCCGCAATATCCTCTATCACAACAATGGAGACGGCACATTCACGGACGTGACGGAGCGGGCCGGCGTCGCTGCCGGTGGATGGTCGGCTGGCGCATGCTTTGTCGATTACGATCGCGACGGCAAGCTCGACCTGATCGTCTCCCGCTATCTCGAATGGGACCTCCACAAGAACCCCTGGTGCGGCGATCCATCGAAAAACTTCCGCGCCTACTGTCATCCAGACGTTTTCAAGCCCGCCGCCCCCATCCTTTATCACAACAACGGAGATGGCACATTCACCGACGTGACCGCGAAAGCCGGCCTCTCAAAACTAGCCGGAAACGGACTCGGAATCGCGTTCAACGATGTAGATCTGGACGGATGGCCCGATATCCTGATCGCCAATGACGCCAGACCCCAACAGCTCTTTCGCAATAATCGGGACGGCACCTTCACCGATATTGGCGCGCGGACCGGCCTCGCCTACGACGAGGACGGAAAAACGTATTCGGGCATGGGCCTGAGCTTCGAAGATTACGATAACGACGGACGCCCCGACATATTCATCGACAATCTTTCGAATCAGAGGTACGCGCTCTACAAAAATAACGCGGACTTTATGGACTATGTAACCAATTCGAGCGGCGTCGGCGCTATTACTGCGCTTCACTCCGGCTGGGGCACACAATTCATCGATTATGATAACGACGGCTGGAAGGATCTCTTCGTCGCCCAAGGCCATGTGATGGACAACATCGAACAGACGCAACCGTCGCTCCGGTACCGGGAACCGTTGCTGCTGATGCGCAACACGAAAGGGCGGTTTCAAGATGTTTCCGGGCAATCTGGCGCGCCATTCCGTGTACCGCTTGCCGCGCGCGGCGCCGCGTTCGGGGATCTGAACAACGACGGCTTTATCGACATTGCGATCAACTGCAACGATGGCCATGCCCTGATCCTGCAGAACCGGGGGAACGCGAATCGCTGGCTGACAATCAACACCATAGGCAGCGTCAGCAACCGGGATGGAATCGGCGCCCGTGTGCATTTGGTGACAGCATTGGGACTGCATCAGTACGCAATGGTGGGGACGGCCGGCAGTTACCTGTCAAGCAGCGACAAGCGGGTCCACTTCGGGCTTGGCGCCAGCGCCAGCGCCGCTCTGATAGAAGTAACATGGCCGAGCGGAATCGTGCAGCGGCTCGAAAATAGCCCAGCGAACCAGATCCTCACAATACTAGAACCTCAAAAGAAATAAACGGCAGAGCAATAGGATTGACAGCAACAGGAATAAGATATACAAGGGTATGTTGCAGCAAGGAGCTTAACGATGGCAAGAACACTAGCGATTCTGGCCGGTTTGAATGTCCTGGCATTGAATTTAGTCTCGATTTCTCTTCTGGCCCAAACCAATAACGGTGTCATAGCCGGAAGCGTACTGGACCCCACCGGCGCGGCGGTGGACGGGGCAACCGTGACCGCAACAAATTCGGCAACGGGTCAGGTTTCGACTACCACTGTCGCCGCGGGTTCTTTCCGTTTTCCCTCCCTGCTGATCGGAAAATATGACGTAAGCGCTTCGGCTCCAGGCTTCAGCGGTTCCAAGCAAACCGGGGTGGACGTTCAGGTCAGCTCCACCACTGCCGTCAACTTCACTCTGAAGGTCGGCGACGTCACCCAATCGCTGACCGTTTCGGCGGAAGGCACCTCGATTCAGTCGGAGAGTTCCGATGTCGGAACCACCGTCGACACTCATCAGGTGATCGAGTTGCCGTTGGCGCTCGGCGGCGTAGGCGCCATGCGATCGCCCGAGGCATTCGTGTTCCTCACTCCAGGGGCGACAGGACCCGGTACCGGCAATAGCAACAACGGGATTTTCATTTCCAAGATTGGCGGCGGACAGAACTTTGGAAACGAGATTCTGCTGGACGGCGCCAGTATCCTCAGGACAGAAAATGGATCGTC
This sequence comes from Bryobacterales bacterium, assembly GCA_038200305.1. Taxonomy (GTDB): domain Bacteria; phylum Acidobacteriota; class Terriglobia; order Bryobacterales; family Bryobacteraceae; genus JANXXV01. Next base: position 38,858 of record JBBPYD010000153.1, on the reverse strand, counting down.
ATTCGACGAGGCCGCGCCTTCCGTGGAAGCGATCCAGGAGTTCCGGGTGATTACTTCGACTCTCCCCACCGAATACGACCGCACCACCGGCGGCATCGAGAGCTTCACTATCAAAAATGGCGGCAACCGGTATCATGGAACGGTTTACGATATTTTCCGGAACGATGCCCTGGACGCGAATACCTGGTTCAACAATGCGCGGCTCGCTCAATGCGCCCCTGGCGACGGGCCTTGTCAGTCCCGCAACCTGCGGCCGAAAGATAAGAAGAACGATTATGGAGTAAACCTGGGAGGTCCCGTCTGGATTCCCAAACTTTATAACGGCAAAGATAAAACATTCTTCTTTTTCAACTGGGAGCAGTATCAGGAGAACAGGGGTGGCACGAACATTGGGAACGTGCCCACGCTGGCCGAGCGCGGCGGAAACTTCTCTGAGGTCCTGACCAACCAGCAGGTCGGGACGAATCCTTGCAACGGCACACCTGTTTTCCAGGGACAGATCTTCGATCCCGCGACCCAGACCACGGGACCGGGCGGAATCCCGTGCCGCACCGCTTTCCCGGGCAACATTATTCCAGCCAACCGCATTTCCACGGTAAGCAAAAACTTTCTGAGTTACTATCCGCAGCCAACTGGCCCCGGAACCATCAGTAACTTCACGTTCAGCGATTCGAACCCTCTTTTTAATACGACATATCAAATCCGGGTCGACCAGAATTTCTCCGACAGGAGCAAGGTGTTTGCTTCGTACTCCTCCCGTGAGAACGCCCGGTACACCAATACCCGGATCTACCCGGACCCGGTGGACCCCAATGGCTGGAACCAGGACTTCATCACTCACTACGCCCGCGTGGGCTGGGATTACGTTTTTTCATCCACGCTGCTGAATCACCTGAATCTCGGCTATAACCGGACAAACAGCATCAATCTGGCTCCAGCCGTCACTCTGGCGGCCACCGGCAACTTTAGCTGGGCTTCGAAGTTGGGAATACAGAACATTACGGGCGTAGTCGGTCATCAATTTCCGAACGTGAACGTAGGCGAAGGGGTGCCCAGGCTGGGAATCGGCAATAACGACGACAATATCGATAATGGGGAGCGCTTCAACGATTCAGTGAGTTGGACAAAAGGGAAGCACAACCTGGCTTTCGGCGTCGATTTCAGGAATCAGCTGTATTCCACCTTTGCGTCCGGAACCGACAGTGGAATTTACAACTTCGGCCGTGCCGCAACAGCGGCGATTCCAAGCCTGACATCGAATTCAGGCAATGGAATTGCGAGTTTTCTACTTGGCCAGGTAGGAAGCGGCAGCCGCCGGATTAACGGGCATGTGGCTCGCTGGACTCAGCCCTACTTCGCCGCGTATGTCAAGGACGATTTCAAGTTACTTCCGAATCTTACGTTGAACATCGGCTTGCGTTGGAACCTGGACGTGCCCCGCAAAGAGTCGCACGACGACACGTCGAATTTCAGTCCGGCTGAGCCCAATCCGGCGGCCAATGGAAGACTGGGTGCATTGGTTTTCGGCAATTTGTGCAAATGCAATGCGAAATGGGCTGACACTTATTACAAAGCGTGGGCGCCCCGTTTTGGCTTTGCGTGGACACCCGGCCTGCTCAATAATTCCGTTGTCATTCGAGGCGGCTATGGAATCTTTTATTCTCCAATGCAATATACGGATTTCGGCGGCGCTCAGCAACAGGGATATATTTCGACGCCAAACCTGAGTAGCGTAGATGCATTTACTCCGCGTTTCCAGTGGGACAACGGTTTCCCAAATGTTCCGCTTCCACCGGATTTCGATCCGAGCCAGACCAATGGCCAGGGCGGGACCAACTACATCAAGCCTGAGTATGGACGCCCAGGCTTGATCCAAAGCTGGAGTCTGCAGATTCAGAAACAGCTTGGCTCCAGCATGGTGGGTACCGTCGGTTGGGTGGGATCACATGGCACGCATCTACGCTCCGCTCTTGAGAACGTGAATAATATCGATCCGGCTAACTTCAGCCTGGGCGATAAACTGCTACAGCCAGTAAACAACAACACTGCCGGAGTGGGGCTTCCTTACGCGAGCTTCAGCCCTACGGGACAGGTTCAGCAGGCGTTGCGGCCGTTCCCGCAGTATCAATTTATCAATACGGACACGCTTCAGAACGCAGGTCAGTCCACCTATGAGGCGCTCCAGGCTACTCTGGAACGCCGGTTCAGCCAGGGCATCAGTCTCCAGGCCTCGTTTGCATGGCAGAAAAACATCACCAACGCCGACAGTATTCTGCCCGGCATCAATGGCGGCACCCAGCAGATCCAAGATCCCAGGAATCTAAGCCTGGAGAAAGCCATCAGCATTCAGGACATTCCACTGGTTTTCACGACGGCTTTTCTTTATGAGCTGCCGTTTGGCAAAGGCAAGCGGTTTTTAAATGGGGGCAATATCGCCTCCGCGGTCCTCGGTGGTTGGCAGGTCGGCGGCGTGCTACGGTATCAAAGCGGCGAGCCGAACGCCTTTGGATGCGCTCAGGGTATCCCAGGGTGGGATAACTGCATTCGCTTCGACCGTGTACCTGGGCTATCTCCTCTGAGCGACGCCGTCACGAGCGATCATTTTGATCCGTTCGCCGGCCGCTATTACAACCGGGCGGCGTTTGTGGATCCGAATGTAAATCGGAACGGCGGCGCTTACCGGCTTGGCAATTACCCGCGCGTCAACAGTGACGCGCGTATGAAGCCGTACTACAACGAGGATTTCAGCATCATCAGGAACGTCCGGGTAGGAGAGTTCTTCACGGTGCAACTCAAGGGGGAATTGCTAAACGCTTTCAACAGGCACATTTTCGCGCGGCCCGATACAGGACCGAATAGCCCAAACTTCGGACTAGTCACTAGCACTATCGATGCACCCAGAAACGTACAGTTCACTTTGCGGGTGAATTTCTAGGCTCTACCCGATATGCGCCTTCATCCCGATGTGCTTCTGCTTCTGCTCGCCTGTTTCGGCTTAGCGGGCCAGCAAAAGCTTGAAGCGGTGATAGAGGAAGCAACCCATCGTATCGAAGCTCGCGACTTCAACGCGGCATCCTCGGTGCTCAGCCGCTCGGTGCAGCTCTATCCAAAAGATGTCCGGCTCTGGAACTTGTTCGGCATCTCAGAAGGCGAGCTTGGCAGAACGGCTTCTGCGCAGGATGCTTTCGAGCGCGGCTTGAAGATCTCGCCCGATTCCGTTTCTTTGAATGAGAATCTCGGTTTTTTTTACTATCGCCAGGATCGCTATGCCGATGCGAAATCGTATCTCGCGAAGGCTCTATCGCTCGGCAGCAAGAACGCCGGAGTGGCTTTTAGCCTCGCCGCCGCCAGAATTCGCACGGGAGAACGCGAGCAAGCGTTAACTGACTTGAAGGGCCTCGAAGCCGCGCTATCGAGTTACCCCGATTACTGGGATGAACGCGGTTTGGCGGAACTACCCCAAAATCCGGCCGCGGCAGAGAGCAGCTTCTCGCGCGCGCTGGCATTGGCCCCGGACGACCTTCGCGGTTTGAATGGAGCCGCATCCGCCGCCGAAACGCAAAAGCTCGATGAAAAGGCCCTCAGTTTTCTGCTTCGCGCCAAACAGGCGCACCCCAGCGATATCGGCACGCTCGTCCACTTTGGAGCCGTATGTTTACGGCGCGATTTGACGATCGATGCGCTGGCGGCGTTGGAGCACGCCTACAATCTGGCGCCGTCTAACAACGCTGCCTTGTACTTTTACGCGCGCGCCCAGATCGGCGTTCAGCAATGGCAGAAGGCTTACCGCCTCTTCAGCGAGTTCGCCCGGCGTGTCCCGAACTTCGCCGATACGTACTACGCTTTAGGTTGGCTTGACATTAAGCTGAACCGGAGGACAGAGGCGAGAGAGAAACTGGAGCATTGCCTGAACCTGGCGGCCAACTCCGCCGATCCGCGGTACGAACTCGCTCAACTCGATTTAGACGAAGGCCGGCTCGATTCAGCGGAGACGCTCTTGCGCACTGTATTGGAACAAGAGCCGCACCATGCGAAAGCCAATGCCGCTTACGGGGATGTTTTGCTGAAGCGGGGCGATCTCAACGGAGCGCGGGCGCGTTTCGAGACCGCGATTCAGAGTGACCCAGGCTTCGGCGCGGCCCACTACAAACTTTCGACTGTGCTCTTCCGGTTGCATCTCATGGAGCAGGCCGAAAAGGAACGCGCGCTCGGGACGCAGCTCAATGCCGAGGCTCTCAAAACCGGCAAGACCGTGCTTCGGCTGGCTTCGCCCGAGGGTGCGCTTCTGAGCGCGGTGCCATAGTGCGGACTTTGCTACTGCTTATTGCAATTGCCCCCGCTTTAGCCCAGACTTCCAGATTTGAAGCGGGGCTTTCTCTCTATCGTGGCGGCAGTCTTCGGGCAGCCCTTGATGAATTCAGCGCATCTGAGAAAGCCGGCGAAGCTAAGCCGGCGCGTGATTTCTACCGGGGCGTCTGCCTCGCAAAGCTTGACCGCTGGCCGGAAGCATCGGTCCGCCTGCTCGCCTACGTCTCGGCGCAACCTTCCGATGCAAACGGCTGGTACTGGCTCAGCCGGGCGCAATTGCTCCAGAAGCAGTTTCCCGAAGCGCGCACTTCCATTCAGCGCGCCCTCCATCTTTCCCCAAAGTCTTACGAAGCCTTACGGACTCAGGGCGAAATCGAGCTGGAACTTCGGGATCACGATGCGGCCTATCGTGCCTGGATCGCGGCGAACAAACTCAATCCGCGCGATGCGCAGACCACCTACTACCTCGGCAGGCTGTTTTACGAAGCCGATTTTCCGAATGAAGCAGCGGTCTGGCTTCGGGAAACATTGCGCCTGGCGCCGGCTCATTTCAGCGCGATGACCTATCTTGGATTGTGTTCGGAACAGTTGGCCGACAACGATACCGCTTTGCGCCTTTACCGCGAAGCGATTCGCCAAAGCAAACTGCAGAAGGCCCCCTACGCATGGGCGTATCTCAGCTACGCAAAAATCTTGAGGGTGTTGGGAAACGACACCGAAGCGCTGGCGGTGCTGGAAGAATCCGAGAAGGTCTGTCCCGAAGCTCACGCACTTTCTATCCTGGGACTTCTTTTGGTAGCGCGTCAACAGACCGCGCGTGCCGAAGCCGTGCTCCGCCGCGCGATCCAACTGGACCCGGGCATCTCTGAAGTGCACTACCGTCTTAGTCTGTTGCTCCGATCCAGCGGGCGGAATGAAGAGGCACAGGCGGAAATGAACCGCTTCAAAGAGGTTAAGGAAGTGGAAGAGCGGAACCGAAACAAGATTTCCGCGATTCGAAAATGATCCAATCGCGGGAATTCGGATCTGCAAGCGGCAAACAGCGGCAGGTCCGGTTCTGGTGTAGCATGTTTGAAGTCATGCCACGGATCATCACACTACTCAGCATCGTTCTGCTTGCGGCGAGCTCCCTTGCCTGGGCGGAAGAATACAAGATTGGCCCGGATTCCCAGCCGCAGGCGAATGTCCCGAAAGGCACGGTGGCGCAGCATACCTGGACCAGCAAAATCTTTCCTGGCACTGTCCGCGATTACTGGATTTACGTTCCCGCACAGTATAAGGCGGACAAGCCCGCGTGCCTGATGGTTTTCCAGGACGGCGGCGGATTTGTGAGCGAGAGGGGCACTTGGCATGCGCCCGTCGTGTTCGACAATTTGATCCAGAAGGGCGATATGCCGGTCACCATCGGCGTGTTCATCAATCCGGGTGTGTTGCCGGCGCTCTCAAAGGACCAGCAGCCACGCTTCAACCGGAGTTTCGAATACGATTCCATCACCGACGCTTATGCCCGCTTCCTATTGGATGAGATTCTGCCCGAAGTCGGCAAGCAGTACAACATTTCCAAAAACCCGAACGACCGTGGGCTGGCTGGATCCAGCTCTGGCGGCATCGCTTCGTTCGCCGGGGCATGGAACCGTCCGGATTCGTTTCGGCGCGTGCTCAGCTTCATCGGCAGTTACACGAACCTGCGGGGCGGTGAGATTCTCTCTTCGCTGATTCGTAAAACCGAGCCTCTGCCGCTTCGCGTCTTCCTGCAAGATGGCAGCAATGACCAGAATATCTACAGTGGCAACTGGTATATCGGCAATCAGGATATGGCATCCGCGCTCAAGTATGCCGGCTATGACTCTACGTTTGTCGTCGGCACCGAAGGCCACAACGGTAAGCACGGCTCCGCGATTCTACCCGATGCGCTGCGGTGGCTGTGGCGCGAATACCCAAAGCCTATTGCGAAATCGACCGCGGTTGTTGAAAGGAATATCACCAGCTTTCTGGAATCCGGCAAGGATTGGGAGCTGGTGGGAGAGGGCTATAAGTATACGGAAGGACCGGCTGTAGATAAGCAGGGGAATGTGTTCTTCTCCGATATTCCGAACAATCGTATTCACAAGATCGGACTCGACGGGAAAGTGACCGTATTCAAGGAAGACAGCGGCGGAGCCAATGGGCTGATGTTCGGCCCCGATGGGCGGCTATACGCTTGCCAAAATGGCCGGAAGAAGATTGTAGCCTATGCGCCGGACGGGACGGAATCCACCATCGCCGAAGGGGTGAACTCGAACGATCTGGTGGTGAATGTGCGTAATGAAATCTACTTCAGTGAGCCTCCAACCAAGCGGGTCTGGTTCATCGATGCGAAGGGCGCCAAGCGCGTGGTGCATGAAGGCATCACATTTCCGAACGGGGTTCGCCTCTCACCGGACCAGGCGCTTCTTTCGGTTGCCGACACGCAGGGCAAGGCAGTGTGGTCGTTCCAAGTGCAGTCCGACGGCTCTCTGGCCAATGGCCTTCCGTTCTATCTGCTGGAAATTTCCGATGAGTCTACTGGCAGCGGCGCGGACGGCATGACGGTCGATGCCGACGGCTATTTATATGTGGCGACAAAGATGGGTGTCCAAATTTGCGATCAGGCGGGCCGGGTGGTCGGCATCATCCGCAAGCCGCAAAACCAACGGCTATCGAATGCCGTCTTCGGCGGTGCGGACCTGCATACTCTCTACGTGACCAACGGCGACAAGGTCTATCGACGGCAGCTTCGGAGCAAAGGTGTGTTTCCATGGACCGCCGTGAAGCCGCCTGCGCCGCGCTTGTAGACTGCGGCCGACGCGTCCTTTGGGTGTGGGTGAACGTAAAACCTTATATAATCTTGGTGTGTCCTGGTAACCAGGATGTTTCACCAAGACGCCTACAAACTGGGGAATAATGCGCGGAAATCTGTTTTCGATTGCGATGATCGCGGGGCCGCTGGCCTTCGCCCAGCAGGCGGTAACCGTACCTTCGTCTCGCGCGCTGATCCAGCAGTATTGCGTTGGCTGTCATAACAAAAAGCTGAGTACAGCCGGAGTGTCGCTGGACGGGCTGGATTTGGCGAACATCGGTGAAAATGCCGTGGTCTGGGAAAAGGTTCTGCGCAAAGTCGGGGCCGGCCAGATGCCTCCGGCCGGCCTGCCGCACCCTTCGTCTTCAGCATCGGCTGCATTCACCAAGTTACTGGCCGACGAACTGGACCGTGCCGCGGCGGCAAATCCGAATCCCGGGCACCCCACCATTCACCGCCTCAACAGAGCCGAGTACAGCAACGCCATCCGCGATCTGTTGGCATTAGATATCAAGCCTGGATCGAGGCTTCCGGCCGACGACACCGGTTATGGGTTCGACAACATCGGCGATGTGCTGTCGATGTCGCCAATCCTGATTGAGCGGTACATGTCGGTGGCGCGCATGGTGAGCCGCCTCGCGGTGGGCGAGACCAGTGTCAAACCGGAAGTGAATGAATTCGCGCTGCCCAGGGAACCGCAAAGAAGCGCCGTGCTGCCGGCTGGGGGACGTGGGCGGGTAAGCGACGATTTGCCTTTCGATTCCGCCGGGGGCCTGTCGATTCCATATCATTTCCCGGTGGATGCGGAGTACGCGATCAAGATCAAGATGCCTGTCCAGGCTGCATTTGACGGAATAGCGCCAGAACCGCAAATTCTCGAATTCCGCCAGGTGGTGAAGGCGGGGACGCGGATGGTGGGCGTCACTTTTTTGAGTGAGAACACGGTGCCGGAAGTGCTTGCCAGCAGTGGACGCCGAGGTGGCGGCGGACCGGTTGGCGCGGCGGGCGCTGGTGCGCCATTGATGGCGAAGATGGACTTGCGCCTGGACGGAGCGCGGTTGAAATTATATGATGTGCCGCAGCTAGGCGCTGCCCCACGGTTCTCCAGCGTTACCATTTCCGGCCCTTACAATATTCAGGGTCCGGGGGAAACGCCAAGCCGGAAGAAGATTTTCGTGTGCAATCCGGGGATGGCTAAGGAGGAAGAGCCCTGCGCCCGGAAGATCATTTCCACGCTGGGGCGCCGTGCCTACCGCAGGACATTTACCGACGCGGATCTGAAGCCGCTACTCGCCTTCTATCGCGCCGGCCGTGGCGAAGGCAGCTTTGATAACGGGATTAAAACGGCGATTCGGGCGATGCTGGTCGCCCCGGGATTTTTGTTTCGCATGGAGCGGGATCCGGCGGAGAGTGCGCCAGGAACCGTACACCGGGTGGACGATTTCGAACTGGCATCGAGGCTTTCGTTTTTCCTGTGGAGCAGCATTCCCGACGATGAGCTTCTTCGTGTTGCCGAACAGGGCAAGTTAAAGGATCCGGCTATTCTCTCGACCCAGGTATACCGGATGCTGGAGGACCGCCGGTCGAAGGCGTTCGTCACCAATTTTGCGGGCCAGTGGCTCTATCTTCGCAATCTGGCGCAGGTGAGGCCCGATCAGGAGTCGTTTCCCGAGTTTGATTCTAGCTTGCGGCAGTCTTTCCAGCGCGAGACGGAACTGTTTTTTGAAGCTGTGATGCGTGAGAACCGTCCTGTGACGGATTTGTTGAGCGCCGATTTCACCTATCTGAATCAGCGTTTGGCCGGGCATTACGGGATCCGGAATATCTATGGTTCGCAGTTTCGCAGAGTCTCGTTGAAAGATCCGAACCGGGGCGGGCTGCTGGGGCAAGGTAGTATCCTCACAGTGACGTCATACCCGAACCGGACTTCAGTGGTGCAACGTGGCAAGTGGGTGCTTGAGAATTTACTGGGAACGCCCCCACCGCCGCCACCGCCGGATATTCCGGCTCTGGAAGCTCATGCGAAAGATGGGAAGCTGCTGACAATGCGGCAGCAGATGGAACAGCACCGGGCGAACCCTACGTGCGCGGCGTGCCACGCCCGCATGGATCCGATTGGATTTTCACTGGAGAATTATGACGGCGTGGGCGCGTGGCGGGCCAAGGACGCAGGCAGTGCGATCGATGCGACAGGGAAGCTGCCGGATGGCACGACGTTTCAAGGCCCGGGCGGGCTTAAGAACCTGCTGCTGACGGGCCACCGCGACGAGTTCATTTCGACATTCACGGAAAAGCTTCTAACTTACGCCCTGGGCCGGGGGCTTGAATTTTACGACAGGCCGGCCATGCGCGCCATCATGCGGGATGCCGCCACGCAAGACAGCACGATTCCCGCACTTATCAGTTCCGTCGTAAAGAGCCCGCAGTTTCAAATGAGGAGAACCCGAGAGCGATGACCATCACGAAAAAGTCTCTGCCGCGCCGCACGTTTTTGCGGGGCATTGGCGCCACATTAGCGCTGCCACTGCTGGACGCGATGGCGCCCGCAATGGCCGCGACCCGGCTTACAGCCAAGCCCGCGGTCCGCTTGGGGTTCGTGTACGTTCCCAACGGGATTATTCAGAAGGCGTGGCTTCCATCGAAGGTGGGAACCGGCTACGAATTTGCTTCGACGATGAAACCGCTGGAGGCATTCCGCGAGAAGATGCTGGTGCTGAGCAATCTGGCTCAGGTGGGTGGCCGCGCGCTCGGCGATGGCGCGGGCGATCATGCGCGCGCGGGCGCGAGCTGGCTCACCGGAGTCCACCCGAAGAGGACCGAGGGATCGGACATTCGAGCCGGGATCTCGGCGGATCAGATTGCCGCCAGGGAACTGGGCAAGAGCACGCAGCTTGCGTCGCTTGAAATCGGTTTGGAAGAGCCAACTCTGGCTGGAAGCTGCGACACCGGCTATAGCTGTGCGTATACGAACACGATTTCGTGGCGCACCCCGACTACGCCGAATCCGATGGAAATCAATCCGCGAGCCGTGTTCGAACGGCTGTTCGGAGATGGCGACACCACCGATCCGGCGGCTCGTTTGAAGTTGATGAAGGAAGACCGGAGTATTCTCGATTTTGTCCGTGCGGATGTTGCGCGGCTGCAACCGGGATTGGGAGCGAGAGACAAGAGTAAGCTGGACGAGTACCTGGAAGGAATTCGGGATATCGAACGGCGCATTCAACGGGCGGAAGAGCAGAGCGCCACCATGAAGATGCCACTGATAGAACGTCCGTCCAGCATTCCCGACGAGTTCGAGGAGCACGCGAAGCTCATGAGCGATCTGATGGTGATCGCTTTCCAGACGGATATGACCAGGGTGATCAGCTTCATGATGGCGCGCGAAGGGAGCAACCGAAGCTATCGGTCGGTCGGAGTTGCCGACGGGCATCACTCGGTTACCCATCATCAGAACGATCCGGAAAAGATCGCCAAGACGATAAAGATCGACGAATTGCATGTGAAGACGTTCGCTTACCTGTTGAACAAACTGGATTCTACTCCGGACGGCGATGGCACGCTGTTGGATCACTCCATGATTCTGTACGGCAGCAGCATCGGCGACGGCAATGTTCACACGCACCACGACCTGCCGCTGGTGCTGGTGGGCGGGGCAGCCGGCAAGATCAAGGGCGGGCGGCACATCCGGTATGCGGAAGAAACGCCCATGAACAACCTGCTGCTTTCCATGTTGGACAAGGCGGGAATCCCGGCGGAAACACTGGGCGACAGTACCGGGAAGCTGGATCAACTCTCCGGCGTGTAGCGGGGGCAGATGCGCGTTCGGGTTCTTGCACAATACGGATTCTCAGCAGTGATGTTGGCGGGGCCGTGCGTGGCTAGTGGAGATCTTCGGCTGATTGAGGCGGTGAAGGACCAGAACCGCAACGTCGTGGACTCGCTGATCCGTGCTCATGTGGATGTGAACGCGCCGCAGCCTGACGGCGCTACCGCGCTTGCGTGGGCTGTGTACCTGGATCAGGCGGACACGGTGGATGCGCTGGTGAAGGCCGGGGCAAAGGTGAACACGCCGGACGAGTATGGCGAGACGCCTCTCACGCTGGCTTGTTCGACCGGGAACGCGGGCATTATCGAAAAGCTGCTTAAGAAAGATGCGGACCCGAATGCCGCGCGCTGGAATGGCGAGACCGCGCTGATGATCGTGGCGCGTTCGGGCAGCGTGGAAGGTGTGAAACTTCTGCTGGCGTACGGCGCGAAGGTGGACGCGGTGGAATCGCGAAAAGGCCAGAACGCGTTGATGTGGGCGGCCGCGGAAGGACATTCCGAAGTGGTGGATGTGCTGATCCATGCCGGGGTGAATGCGAAGACCGCTTCCAAGGCCGGATTCACACCTCTGGTTTTCGCGGCTCAGAAAGGAGATGCGAAATCCGTGTTGAGCTTGGTGGAAGCGGGTTTGGACCCAAGCTTCACTTTGCCGAACGGGACAAGTGTTTTGCAGATCGCGGCTGCCGGTGCGAAGAATGAGGTTGCGGAAGTTCTGCTGGATAAAGGCGCGGGCGTAAACGCTGCGGATCGCGGCGGCAATACGGCGCTGCACCTGGCGGCGCAGGCGGGCAACCTGGAATTGGTTCAGAAACTGTTTGGAAAAGGTGCAAATCCAAACCTGCGGACGGCTAAGACTGCGGCTGCCAGTGGGAGGGCCGCCGCAAATCCCTTCCGTGCGCCCGCCGGGGAACAGACACCACTGCTTTTCGCGGCGAGAGCGAACCACGAGAGCGTGATGCGGGCGTTGGTTGCCGGTGGCGCCGACCCGAAGATCAAGGCTCAGGACGGTACGACGCTGCTGATGGCGGCAGCGAGCAGCGGTCATGTGGAGATCGTACGTTACGCATACGAATTGTCTCCGGAGATCCAGGCGACGACGGAGCGGAAGAACACCGTGATGCACGCCGCCGTGACGGGATCGATGCAGTCTTCAACCCAACCGGAGATCTGCAAGGTGATCCAGTTTTTGGCGGATAAAGGGGCCGATCTGGATGCGCAAGACGCGAGCGGAAGGACGCCGATTATCGTGGCCGATATTCTTCCGATCGATAAAGCGGTGGAGCTTCTGACGAAGCTGATCCAGAAGACTGGGAAAGCGCCCAAGATTCCGTCTAAGCGTTGACGCCCCGCCGTCACGTCAGAGATTCGCATTATCCCGAAGCTGATTCCGTTCGAGTAACCTGAGAACCCCGTTTTCAACGCGTCCATTGTTGTCGCTCGCGGACGAGGGGCAGCACGGTTACGGGATCATGCAGGAGGTTCTGGTCCGGACGGGCGGCAAGGTACGGCTCTGGCCCGCTACGCTTTAGGGAACGCTCAAACGGCTGATGGACGCGGAGCTGATCGAAGAATCCGGCGAGCGGCCAACTCCGGATCTGGATGACGCGCTGCGCCGGTGCTACCGGCTAACAAAGCTCGGCCGGCGTGTGCTAGTCGCGGAGAGTGAGAGATTACAGGATCTGGTTCGCATCATCCACTCGAGCCTGGCAGAAAGGTAGTCCGAATCGTGAGTCCCCGATCCAATCGATCAGTCGCGATCAGCCTGCGGCTGTACCGTGCGCTCGCGCGCGCCTTCCCTCACGAATCAAGAACGTCTACGGAGAAGAGCTCATGCAGGTGACAGAGGATGCTATTGAGATGATCTGGCGGCATTATGGCGTGCTGGGTTAGTACGCTTGCTGGTGGACATCGCCATGCGCGTTCCCGCCGAGTACATGGCCGAGTTGGGACAGGACATCCGTTACAGGCTGCGGATGCTTCGTGCCTCGCCGGGGTTCACCGCCGTCTCCCTGATCTCGCTCAGCCTGGGCATCTGCGCGGGAACGTCCTTCTTCAGTGAGTTGAACGCTACGATTTTGCGCAATCTTCCGGTAGTGGAAGATCCCAAGGAGTTGGTTGCGCTGCAGTCGGCGGCATCGTATCCGACTTACAGGCGGTATCGCGACCGCAAGGACCTGTTCTCCTCCACATTGGCTTACATTGCGCCGGTGCCGTTCGGCGTTTCCGTCGATGGGCATACGGAGCGGACCTGGGGACACCTGGTCACGCCCTCGTACTTCGCCACGCTGGGTGTGCATCCAGTATTGGGGCATCCCTGCACCGTAATCGGGGTAGGACCGAAATATTTTCTAGGCGCATCGCCCATGAAGTTTGTTGCGGATCTGTGGATGCCGCTGTCAGCGGGAGGACGCGTGGCTCCGGAACTGGCGGACAACGCATTGGAGCGGCGGCCAGCCGAAGCACGTCCGACCCGGTACTGCTGGTGGGGGCTCCGCTGATGCTTGCGAGCCTGGCTCTGGTTGCCTGTTATTTGCCGGCCCGCAAGTCGTTGCGTATTGATCCGGTTATTGCCTTGCGCCAGGAATAGGGGCGGAGACAATTCGAGCACGGCCAGCCGATTCGGCGGGTCTCATTTCAATGAAGGTGAGTGGTTCGATGCCGGCGAACACAGCCGTGAAATCGTCGATCTTCAAAGGAAGTAAATTCATCGACGCCGTAGTGCGGCTGTGGAAGATGATAATTAATTTTTTGTTTGCATTTTTCTATATTTCTGCTAATATCGAACTATGCAGACACCATCCTTGCTCGAGCAGGATGACGAAGACGTCGCCCTCTCAGACGAAACGATTAGCAACTTGATGGCGGCAGCCCCGTTCGGTTGTGTGCTGTGCGGTTTTGCGGCTATGGAGGATCTGGATGAAGAATAAACGGCTGGACGAAGAAGTAGCCAGATACGCGGATATGTTTTCCGCCATGGGCACGGAGCCAAGGCTCCGGATCATGCGGGTACTGCTCTCGGCACATCCTGCTGGCCTAGTGGTAGGTGACATTCAGTCTGAGCTGGAAATTCCAAACTCTACGCTGTCCCATCATTTGGAAAAGCTGAAGAACGAAGATTTGGTCAGCGTGCGGCGCGACGGCACTTTTTTGTGGTACGCGGCCAATGCCAAAGTTCTGCAAGATCTCTTAGGCTTCCTCTATGCCGAGTGCTGTACCCGCAACCAGGCCATCAAGCCAGAGACTATTCTTACTTGTTGCAAATAGGAGAACCGAACTATGCAGGTCAAAGACGTTGTCAAAGAGAAATATGGCCAGGCCGCACTGCGCGTTACCACTGGAAGCGGCAACTCGTGCTGCGGTTCCAGCCCTGCGAGCGCAAGTTGCGGGCCCGATCCGATCACCTCGAATCTGTATGAGGGAAGCCAGACGGCCGAGGTGCCGGAAGCGGCATTGCGGGCTTCCCTCGGGTGTGGAAATCCGACTGCGCTGGCCGAACTGAAGGCCGGTGAGACCGTGCTCGATTTGGGATCGGGCGGCGGTATCGATGTGCTCTTGTCTGCCAAGCGGGTTGGACCCACGGGTAAAGCCTACGGTCTGGATATGACGGACGAGATGCTGGCCCTGGCCCGTGAGAACCAGAAAAAGTCCGGCGTGGAGAATGCCGAGTTTCTGAAAGGCGAGATCGAGAGTATTCCCTTGCCCGGCAACTCGGTGGACGTGATCATTTCCAATTGCGTGATCAACCTGTCGGCAGATAAGGACCGCGTGTTCAAGGAAGCGTTCCGCGTGCTTCGGCCAGGCGGACGGCTTGCAGTTTCCGACGTGGTTGTACGTGGCGATGTACCGGAGCAGGTGAAGCGCAGCATGGAGCTTTGGGTGGGGTGCATTGCAGGCGCACTGAAAGACTCGGAATACATTCAGGAACTGGCAAATGCCGGCTTTGACGCGATCGAGGTGGAACCCACACGGGTCTACAACATCGAAGAGGCAAGACAGTTTTTGACCGGCGAAGGTATTGACGTAGACGCTATCCTTCCTGAAGTGGATGGGAAATTTATAAGTGCATTCATCCGGGCGGCAAAACCGGGCGTGTTGCGCCCCGGACTGTTGCCAGTAGGGGAGTGATGTCGGCTATGGCCGCCTCACCGAATTCCGCCGCTGGATCTCAGTCAGGCATTCCGACGCAATCACACCTGTCAGCATTGCTGTCAGCACTGCTCCCAGATGCCACGCGATGATGTGTGTCCGTTCCAGGAACGGGCACGCGATCTCAAGCACGGCGGCTCCCACCAACCCGCAAAGCAAACCCGCAGTGGCTCCCTGCCAGATTCGAGTGACGCCGGCACTCCTTCGTATCGCGTACAACACAAGGGGCGCCGTTCCTCCCGCGCAAGCAAGGCCCACCAGCCAGCAGTGCAGACCTATCGTAAAAAATTCCGGATCGGATTCGTAGGGGAATAGAAAAAGAACCGCGATCAGCAAAGTCGTAAGCGGCAGTCCAGCGGCCACCCACGGCTGCACCGCTGTCTTGGTCCCCGGAACCATCAAACGCGCCGCTTGATCCGACATCAGCAAAATGCCCGTTCCCAGCAGCGAAAACATCACCGCCGCCTGTCCGCGCGAAAGCGCTTCCCATCCGGCGTATTCCCAATACCATGCGCCCAGCGCAATCACCAGCCCAGTCAGCACCAGCAGACTAATCGTTAAAACCGGGCGGCTAGACAGCGGCGATACTGGCTTCAAATCCGCCAGTATCGCCTGCGTAATCCGGCCCTGCAATTCACCTGGCGGCTCCGGCTCCGGAACCGGTACTTTGAATGCCGCATCGAGCGCCCGGCATTCGGCGCATTGATCCAAATGTTTTCGCGCCTCCGGCGTCAACTCGCCTCGTGCCCGCAGAAGATCCACATCGCGGCAGGTCATCGAGACTGCCCTCCAGCGGCGCTAATCGGTGTTTCCAGCAGCCGACGCAACTTCTCATAAGCCCTGTGCGCCTTCTGCTTTACCGATCCAACGGTGTTCGCCGTGGCCCGTGCGACTTCCTCAATGCTCATGCCGGTAACTTTCAGCATCATTACCACCTCGCGTTGGCTCTCCGGCAACTCGGCCATCAACGCTTCAAATGACGGAATGCAGCGCTTCCCTGGATCTGCCGCCACCACTTCCGGCAGTGTATCCATTTGATGTTCCATAGTCTCGATGCGCCGCCGCTTGAGGTATCCATCCACCTCGACGTGCCGCGCAATGGCGTACATCCATGGCAGAACCGGCTCTCCCCGCCTGAATGTGTGACGCGACTTGTGAATGCGAAGCCAAGCCTCCTGAGCCAAATCCGCCGCGTAGTTCCGGCTAGAAGGACGATAGTGGAAGTATCGATACAACAATGGCGTTACCGCGCCAATGAGCGATGCTGTCGCCAGAGGATCGGCCTACTGATATCCGAACATCAATTCGTCCAGTTCCGCGGGCACCCTCCTGTCCTTACTTCGGATCCGCTTGTCCAGGAGTTACGGTTTAGGCTGAACACCGGCTCACTTTCTCTTTATCCCTGCCGTAACTTTTCGCCGGGCGCCGCGAACTCCAGTTGCAGGAGAACGCAATGAAAGTCAACACCTGTTACATCCTCAATTGTTCGGTTCTATTACTGACGGGTGCCGTGGCGCCCTCGCTATTCGCGCAGGCGTTGCCCGGCCCCGATGGTCCGGGTTGTGCCATAAACCCCGTCTCGCCTTCAGTCGGAGCGGATGTTCCGGAGACGTATTTCGGACCCGAACCCTCGTCCGTTCAAAAGGAGCTGGTCGGGCGTCTTCAATTGCTAACCTCGGGAAAGTTAGACGATCGCGCCGGCACCATTATTCTTCCGTTATACCGTGGCACTGTCCGCGACGGAAATCGCACTATCTGGTACATCCTGACCGATACCACCGATGAGGCCAACGCCAAAGCTCTTGGCCTGAATCATTCCTCGAAGTTGAGTTATGCGAACGTGAGCTCGCGGGCCGTGCGGACCGCGACCCTGGGCAGGGACTCCACGCTTACGTTCGATGCCGGCTATGTCGATTTCACGCCGGAACGGCGCGTGGTCCCAGGCCCGGTGAACGCGCCCTTTCCGCCCATGATCGCCGAGCCCGGCTCTATTGGAGACGCCAGTTACTCGCCCCTGGTCCGTATTGTGAACGCTGGGGACCACATCTACAATGCGCCTATCGTAGCCGCTGGGGATGCAGCCACGTTTCACAACGCGGACGGCTCCATCAACCGTAAAGCCGTGCTTGACACCGTGGTCGACATCGAAGTCAATACTACTAATCCAAGCGCATCGACAGTTACCATGCGGCTGGTCCCAGGGTTCAGTTTCGCCCGGCCAGTGTTGTATCTGAGCACCGAGGCATCGTCCGCTCTGGTCGCCGCATTGGAAGAGTCAACGCTTGCGCCTGGCCTCAGAGACATCGAGGTCGGTAATGACGACAGCGCATTTAGCGCGGTGGAGCGAATCTTCGTCGCCATCAATGGCCAACGCGGCTGCGATAATCCACAGCGCCAGGGAATCGAAAGCGCACTGATGGATGGCCGCCGGCCTCTGAACGTACTCGGCGGAATTCCTACCGTCGCTACCGATTACAGCCCCTTGTGGGACCTTAACGCGTACCAATGGACTCAACAGTCGATCGACAAAGGGTATCGTTCACGGTTGACCGAAGAGTTCGAAATCCTGTCATTCGCGCAGCGGGGATTCATCACTGGAATTGATGGCGCGCCTTTCGGATCGCAAGGCACTATCATTAACTGCCCCATCGTGCATCGCTTCAAATAGCGGCTAACCGGCGGCCGCCGGCGCAAGCCCTCCTGCGGCGACTCGCACCCCTGGGGTTTAAAGGGTGCAGCTCGCCTGGAGGGCTTTCTTCTATGGGAACGCCGTGTGTTTTGGGGAACCGCCGTGTGTTTTGGGCAACTCCGCCCGTAGCCAAATAGCCGAGGATCTTCTGCGTCATGATGCTACGAGATGATGCTACGAGCGCTTTGAAGTATTCAGCGCGGACACCAAACCGACTACGGTGGTTGGACAAGCGGAACTGGATGAGCAGTTAGTGAAAGAGTTCATCGAGTCGCACAAGAACACTTCCGCCTAGAACTCACCGGCACCGATCCTACTGCAGTTGTACTAAGCGGTTAGTCGATTCAGAAACCTGCTGGGGGCTCCGGATAGTCTGCGGGGAGCGCCAGAAGTCGAAATAGGAAATCTGGTGAACGCAGGACACCGTACAATAGGGCGCGCAGGATTTTTCAGTAACGTATTCGCGGCGGATATCTTCTACTGTGTACTCATCCAGCGGCTTGCCCGGATATCCACGCTGCTGAGAACAGTAGTGAACCAGTCCGTCCTCGCAGATATATAGATACCGGGCGCCGGCACGGCACTTCCAGTTGTGCGCACGGCCGTAGGCGATGTCGTTCTGGAAATAGTTGATCTGAGCGTAGTTGCTCTTCTCAAGCTGCTTCATCGCCAGGAATACTTCGCGCTCGCGATCGCCCAGCGGACGAAGTTGGCCATCCCCATCGTGGATGATCCCGACGGTGGAGGTGAAGCCGAGTTCAATGGAGCGCCTGCCCACCACCAGCGCATCTTCCGGATTATGAATGCCGCCGCCCAACACCGAGTTGATATTCACGTGGAAGTCGGCATGTTCGGCCAACAATTGCAGCTTCTTGTCCAGGACCTTGAGGCTTTTCTTTGATACCTCATCCGGCATCACGTTGTCGATGCTAATCTGCAGGTGATCTAATCCGGCACGATTCAGCTTCCGGATACGGTCGGCGGTTAACAGATAACCGTTGGTGATCATTCCGGCAATCATCTTCCGCTTGCGCACGTGGGCGAGAAGGTGATCGAGGTCGGGATGAAGCAGCGGCTCTCCGCCGCTCATGGTGATAACAGCCGTGCCCAGATCAGCCAGGCGGTCGATCCGATGACAGATAGTCTCAGTGGAGACCGGTTTTGAGAAGTCGTTGTACTCGTTGCAATAGGTGCAGGATAGGTTGCAGCGGCGGGTCGGAATCAGGTGGACCAGAATGGGGTGGTCTGTCGAGGCCACGCCTTTCATAATCATCTGAATTTCCCGAAGCCGGCGCTGAACGGCCTTGAGGCGGCGCCGAGTGAAGAATGATCTATCCGCCATAGAGGTGCAACCTGCATTTAACCACAAATGTGTGGGCGTTGCCCCCCTTTTTGCCTGGAATGCAGCTTTTGAAACCTGAATGGAACGATTAAGGCTTCTTCGGTTCCTTGGGCGGAGCTTCCTTGTCTACCTGGTCGCCAAACGTAATCCTGGTGTCGGCCTTAAACTGCTTGTAATCCTCGTACTTAACCGAGAGACGGATGCGCGGTGAGGCGTCCTTGAAGTGAAGGGTGCTGCTCGCAATCGTGTAGGTTGGGAACCAGTACTTTCCGTCAACCTGCTCACGGTAAGTCTCGAATTTAGGGAACTGCTGGTCGGTGCCTTTCTTCAGCAACCCAGTAGAACGTCCATAGGTCTTTACGATCATCAAGTCGCGATCGTCCACCCAAATCTCGCCCGTGAAGTAGCGCTGCCCGGATTCAAGGGACTTCGGCTTCACCGCAAAAACGTAACAGGGGATCTCATCTGCCTTCTGACGGCCCAGGTAGCGCACATAATACTTGGAAATGTCCTTGGATGTGAGCACGAACGGAAGTACGTTCCGCAAATCCTGCTCATCTTCGGGGGAGACCGAAATTAAACGCAATGTCGGGGCGGGAGCCCGCGTAACGTGCTCGGTCCGCCTGCCTTCCGGGGTGAAGATGATGTCCGATGTGATCTCAAAGCGCCCCCCCGGAGCCCCGCTTTCCTCGAACTCCTGCATTTTCGCCGTCTGCCGGTAGGTGTAGTTTTCGCGCGCCTTGGCGAACGCGGCTTCATTCTCAGAGAACGAGGAAATGATCTTATCAATCTCCGCCGAGGAGGGGACGGGCTTATCGGAGGCTTGTGCAAGACCGCTGGTAAGAACCAGCACTGCGGTAAAGAGGACTTGAGGGCGCATTTGTCTCTAATGGAAAGGACGACTATTAGTCTATACTGGTTTCTCTAAATAATGCCTGGCTATCAGAATGCGCTGCATGTTGTTGGTGCCTTCGTAGATCCGGCCGATCTTCGCATCCCTGTACAGCTTCTCCACTGGATAATCTTTGGTGAAGCCCACTCCGCCAAAGATCTCCACCGCGCGTGATGCAACGGTTTCGGCGATTTGCGAACTGAAATATTTAGCCATAGCCGCCTCAGTGACGAATGGCATGCCGGCGTCGCGGAGGCGCGCCGCGTTATAGACCAATAGCCGGGCTGCCTCCACATCCACCGCCATTTGGGCGATATCGAACTGTACGCCCTGATAATCCGCGATTGGTTTGCCGAACTGTTTGCGCTGCCGGGCGTAACCGATGGCATGATCGAGCGCGCCGCGTGCGAGTCCCAGCATTTGGCCGCCGATGGCGATGCGTCCCTCGTTCAAAGTCTCAATCGCGATCTTGTACCCTTTTCCAACTTCGCCAATGACGTTTTCCGCCGGAACCCGGCAATTGTCCAGAATGAGCTCGCAGGTTGAGGACGCCCGGATCCCGAGCTTATCTTCTTTCTTGCCTACCTGAAATCCCGGGGAGCCGCGTTCGATCAGGAAACACGTAATGCCCTTGTAACCGGCTTCGGGATTCACGGTTGCAAACAGCAGGAAAAAGCCCGCCTCAGCTGCGTTGGTGATCCAAAGCTTGCGGCCGTTGAGTACGTAGTGATCGCCCTTGAGCACGGCGTGTGTCTGTAGCGCAAACGCGTCCGATCCGGAGCCTGCTTCTGAAAGCGCGTAGGACCCAACAGTGCCTTCGGCCAGTTTGGGAAGATACCGGCGCTTCTGTTCCGCGTTCGCCCACCGGATAATTGCGTTGTTCACCAGCGTGTTTTGCACGTCAACGACAACCGAAGCGGAGGGATCCACGGCGGCAAGCTCTTCCACCGCGAGCACTGCCTGGAAGAACGACCCGCCTTGTCCTCCGTACTCCTCGGGCACCTCGATTCCCATGAGCCCCATGTCGAACAGCTTCGCGAGAATGTCTTTCCGGAAGACACTGGCCTCATCCATCTCGCGGACATACGGCCCGATTTGTTCGCGTGCGAACCGGCGTACCGAGGACTGGAACATTCTCTCTTCTTCGCTCAGAAGCGTCAGTGGCGGCGCACCTCTCCGCTCATCAGCCACACTGGACATGAAGGAACCTCCTGCAATAGTCTAGCGCCCGGTGGGCACGCCCGCGAGCGGATATTGCAAGCTATTGAGCAGCCATTCCCGATTTTCACGGACATCCGCGGTCAGCCGGTCACATAACGGTTCGCGCTGCTCGTATAAGCGGTAGCCGGATTGCGGGCGAAGATAACCTTTCGCATGCGGCTCTCTTTCGAAGAGAGTATCCTCGCCCAGCTTCTCCGCCTGTTGGGCGTAGCGATTTCGATTATCCAAAAGCGCCTTTACCAGAAACGGCATCACCATCGAGTAATCCGCTTGCATGCTCTCGGTCGATTGCTGGTAGGTGTCCTTGTCCACTTTGCCCCAAGTGACGGCTTCCGCGGGTGGGCAGGAGGAAAGGGACCCGTCGGTAACGGGCGCGGTCACAATTTGCACGTCGAAGTGATAGCCCCGCACATTTGGAAGTCCGAGCACTTGGCTGAGTGCGGGCTCCGGTTGCAAATTGTAATTCTTGGGAACACCGCCGCCCAGCACCAGCGTCGCCAGAGCCTTTACCGGATTTTCAAACAGCCCCCAACGGTGATACGCGCATGCCTCGAATACTTCGGCATGAAGATCCAGATCGAATTGGTGCTGCTGGGTCAGGCCCGCCTTATGCATGGCCCAAAGCTTCATTGAGTTCAGAAATACACTGCCGTCAGCAGGGGCTCCGACGAAGATAGGAATCCCCAATCGATGACAGGTGGACAGCAGACCGGAGGCTACATCGTTTTTCCGTTCCTGTGCATCGTAGTAAGCGCCGAGCCGATAGCGCAGTTCGGTGCCGGTCATTTTCTTCTGAAATTCCGGAAGCGAAAGGCATGCGCTCAAGAATCGGTCCTGATCCAGCAGAACGCCTTCGTCGAAGGCCATATCGGTCACGCGGATGGTCCCTTCGTCCCGCAGCGCGCCGTCGTTGCCGAAGATGGGCACCTCATGGATTGGGCCGTTGCGATAGGCATCCAGGCTTCGATGGCCGTCGTGATAGCAGACCGCATCCGTGGTACTGAGATACGCTATCCAGCCGGTTTCCAGCAGGGGAATTAGCCATGCCAGATGCTGGCCGGAAACTGTGACAGGCCCTGCGGCCGAGAGTGTGACCGGACAACCCATGCCGATTGCCCGGTCAAGAATGGTGTAAATCCGCCGGAGGTAGGCGCCGCCGAAAGCGGGAAGGCAGTGGGTAAAGACTTCGTGCAGGTTCGCGCATTCGTCCACTCGGCGGACGTTCACTTGACGGTGCTTATCTGAACCAATAGGAGTAGCGGCACACGGAGGCCGGTTCTGTGACATCGCTGTTTTGACCATAGCAGCGATGCCGTCAGCCGCGCAATGCTTTTAGAACGAAAGCTTCATCCCGAACTCTATCACTCGCTGCCAGGAGAACGTACCGGTTACCTGGCCGAACGCCGAACTGGTAGGAGTCGTGGTTGGATTGGTGAACTGCGGATGATTCAGTGCGTTAATTGCTTCCGCCTGGAACTGCAACCGCACACCCTCCCGAATGCGTGTGTTCTTAATGAACGACAAGTCGAAGTTGTTCAGACTTGGCCCGCGAATGCCGGAAAATCTCGTCGATACAGTCCGGATATTGCTTGCAAGCTGCTGATTGGAAGTCCGGTTGAAGCACGACGTATTGAACCAGTTCTTTACGGTCCGCTGATCCGGTGAAAGTGTAATATCGCCGGGGCCGCAGAGCAGGATGGCGTTGCCAAACCCGAGTGCCTGGCCGCTCTGGTAGGTGTAGATGCCCTGCATCTGCCAGCCGCTGATAGCGGTTGAGACCACGCGGTTCACTGAGGCGCCGATCGGCTTGCCTGCTCCGAAAGGCAACTCGTATCCCCATGTGACAACGGAGCGGAAGGGCCGATCCTGATCGGACACAACGTGTTCCGGGCGCGTATCCGTGGGGTTTAGGTACGTGATCGCTTCCATGAACTTCGACCATGAGAACGAGTACGATCCGTAAAACCCGCTTGAGAAACGCTTCTCCGTGCGTGCTTGTAGCGCGTGATACCAAGAGGCGCCCCCGTTCGTGGTCTGAGTGATCCCGCTGAACTGAGGAAACGGTCTCAGCAACTGTGAGGTAGCGACGGTTGTAGCGGCTAGGTTGGTTCTGGGCAGCAATGGGTAGAACGGATTTGGGACCTGTGCGCCTAATGCATTGATGGTGGCCTGATCGCGGGTAGGTAAGGTGCTAAGGTACGCTGCGGGGAATGCATTCAGATCTTGTGTCGTCAGAAGGCGCGTGCCCCGGTTGCCTACGTACGATAATTCCACGAGTACGTTCCCGGGAAGCTCGTGTTGTACGGCGAACTGCCAGCGTTGCGCGTATGGATTTCTGAGATTCTGATCAAATAAGCCGACGTTCTGTCCGAGGAACGTGGAAGCGCCGCCCGAGGCGCCAAGTGGGCGGACAACACCGCCCGGAAACGGATTCGTCAGGTCTGCTGTGTAGGTCTGGCCGTTATCGAGCGAGCCTACGAATGCCGTCGATGCATTGAACCCTGTCTGGTTCACGTTCACAAACGTCACCCCAAGAGGGGAGTAATAGATACCGTAGCCGCCCCGGAGCACCGTATGCTGGGCCAGGGAGTAGGCAAAGCCGAACCGTGGCATGAAGTTCCGTGTCGACCTGTTCCACAGGTCGCGCGACCCGTTCACTCCCGCAAACGTCAAGCCTCCGTTCACGTTGAAAGCGCTGGCGGGAACCTGCGCGATTGGCGATAACGCGTAGTTCTGCAGCGCCTTTGAGGAAATGGAACTCGATGCCGTAGAGTCGAACCCGCGCACACTCCGGTTGAATCGCTCTGTTAGTGAGGACGGTAATTCGTAACGCAATCCGAGGCTCAGAGTGAGCTTGGTGCTGACCTTCCAGTCATCCTGGGCAAAGAAGGCCCAATAGCTCTGCTTCTGAGCAAAGCTGTCGTTCACCGGCAGGCTGCCGCTGGCCGGCAGACCATAAAGAAAGCTGGCGAAATCCTGCCCGATCGGCGACGGGCCTGAGGTGTTTAGAGGGCCGCCGGTCCAGGTGGAATCGAAGGTCAACGCACCTGAGGAACTGCCGAGGTCATACGCGTTCTCCAGATATCCGCGATAGGTTACACCAGACCGGAGCGTGTGCGCGCCGAAGGTATTCGTAAAGTTAACAGCCCCTTCGTGGATCATGTAAATCTGCTGGTTATTGCTGTTCACGCCACCGAGCGGGGAAAAGGTGCCGGGTATCGAGCCGATGTTGATGTTCGGGAACTTCAATGCACGCGTATCAAGCTGCTGAAGCTGGCTAACGAACCCCGGAGCGAATCCGAGCGACGCGAGATCCCATCCCTGCTGGTAGGGCGTGTACCCGGTGGTGAAGCGCATAAAGCTATAACGCGCATCCATCACGAATGAAGGAGAAAGGATATTGACATAATCAAGCACGGCGCCGTGGTTGTATCGATAAAAGTTGTCCCCCACCGTCTTATTCTGCCGGATGTTTTCCGGACGTTCCAGAGACGTTACGTTCACCCGCCCGTACAGCCTTTGCTGCGCCGAGATGTTGTGATCGAGCCGGAAAAGGTGATTCCAGTAGGTATCCTGGGCGTTCTTGCCCATCGTGTAATTGTTCGTTCCGTCAATCGTCCCCGGCTGGTTCGGCTGGTTCGGCTGGTCCCAAAGGCTCGCAATTTTCGCGGAGACGGGGTTGATGCGGTTCGGCGGGATGATGTTTCCCGGCACGGGGGTGCGCTGGAACCGGCCGTTGCCGGCCGGAGTCGTCGAGTACGGATCGTAGATCTGATACGCCGGTGAGATGGCAAGCAAACTCGAGAAGTCGCCCTTTCTTTCGGCGGCGGTCGGCACGGTTTCCACAACCCACGGCGAAGGATCGAAGCTCCAAATAGCTTCATACCCATATGTAAAGAAGGTGCGGTTTTTGCCATCGTACACCTTCGGTAGAACCACAGGACCTGTGGCGCTCGCGCCATAGCGATGAATCCGAAATCCTGGCTTTCCGGTGGACAGCCGAAAGTAGTTATCGGCGTTGAGAGCTGGATTCTGCATGAAATAATCCACTTGGCCATGCAGGCGGTTTGCGCCGGTCTTCAGGGTCATGTTCATCACTGCGCCAGTATTGAAACCTGTACTGGCGTCGAACGTGGAGGTCTGCACCTTCATTTCGCTCACCACGGACTGGGGCGGAGAATATGCGATCTGCTGGCCTTGCAGATTAGGCGTGCCGTCCACCTGGAACTCATTGCTTCCCGGACGCGTGCCGTTGACACTCATGGCGGAGGGGGACGCTGTATCGAATGGGCGAATGTAGCCAGCCGATTGCGGGGTGAATGTGACGCCAGGGGCGAAGGTGGCCATAATAAGCACCATTCCGTCCTTGGTGGGCAACTCCTCAATTGCACGGCTCCCGACGGTGTTCCCCATCGAAGCCGTGGACGTATCCAGCATCGGCGCCATGCTCGACACGTCCACCGTCTGCGCGCTGTCGCCGAGTTGCATGGAAACGTCGATGGAAATTCGATCACCCTCGCGAATCATAACGCCCGTCCGCGTATATCGCTTAAACCCTTGGTGCTCCACCGCGATGTTGTAAGGACCGGCAAGCAGGTACGGCACGATGTAGTCACCGCTGGAATTAGAACTGGACGCGGCACGCACGCCTGTATCGGTATTGACTACCTCGATCTTCACGGCGTCCATCGCGGCGCCCGATTGGTCGGTCACCCGGCCTAAGATGGTGCCCCGCGCGTTCTGCGCCCTCAGTGGTGCAAGGGCCAGTAGAAGCCCAAGTAATGCCTTCCAGATCCGAAATTTCATAGAATGTTCCTTTTACTTGCCGAGGCGCGTCGATTCGTGTGCCGCAAGTTGCCACTGCCCGTTGTTTTCCATGTAAACGTGCAGCGTCCGGACGCGGAACACTGGCGTGTTTACCAGCTTCACATCCACGGTGCCCGTCAGAATGGCGGTTTTGCCGTAAAGCCGGATCTTCCTATCGTTGAAGGTCATCGACTCATAGTGTGGCGGGCCAGTCATCACGCTGGCAATGTACTCGGCCTTCGTCTGCAATTTCCCGCCGGCGTGGCAATACGTCAGGTCATCGGACAACAGCCGGTTCAATGCGGCCGCGTCTTGCTTGACGGCAGCCTGGTACCAGCCTTCGGCTGCTTCACGAACGGCATCCGCCGGTTCAGCTCCAATAACGGCAGCTGCAAGAAGCAACGCAACGGCAAAAACCCGGATCATAGCACCTGCCTCATTTATTCGATAACAAGGAACTCTATTAGAAACGCGTGCGGGATTGGCGACGGAATGGATGCGGGCGCGGCGTTTCTCTCTGTGAACCACAGCGCCTTGCAGGTTGTTCCACCAAACACACGTTCTGTCCGCAAGCGGTGCAGCGGGCGGTGGGCTGCCCTTTGGAGGGGATCTGTAGCGTTGTGTTTCCGTCAGCGAAACAATGGACCATTTGACGGTAATCCGGATAAGGTGATATACAGGATGGACCGTGCCGGAACAAGGCAAATATTTATTGGATTCAGTGCTGCGCGCCTGCGACGTCCTTCAGGCCTTCCGGTTTGAAGGAGAGGCTCTGCGCCTGCGGGACATTGTCTCCCGTACCGGCTTCAACAAGACGACCGTCTTCCGAATTATGCGCAGCCTGGAAAAGGGCAAGTTGATCGAAGTGTTGCCACCGGACCGGTATCGTTCGGCAATACGGCCTATCCAGACGCGGCGCCTGTACATCGGATACGCAGCCCAGGGTTCGGACCTCCTCTTCTCGCGTGAAATCACTGCAAGTATCACGCGCGCGGCCGATGTAGAGAAGGTGGCGCTGCTGGCGTTGAGCAATGAGTTCAGCCTGAAAACCGCGCTCCGGAACGCGGATAAGCTGATTAAGGCCAGAGTGGATATCGCGATAGAGCACCAGACCTTTGAAGAAGCCGCTCCATTGATCGCCGCCAAGTTCCGGGAGGCGAAAATCCCGCTCATTGCGATTGGATTCCCGCACCCTGGGGCTGTGTATTACGGCGCGAACAACTACGATGCCGGACTCGTTGCCGGGCGCGCTTTGGGCCGCTGGGCCAAGCAGCGCTGGCCTGACGAAGTGCATGAAGCGATTCTGCTCGGACGGCTGATGGGCGGCTCAGTTCCCCAGCTTCGCATGGAGGGAATGGAGAGAGGCATCCATGAAGTGCTCGGGGAACATCGTTTCCGTGTGATTCACGTCAACAGCGACGGGCATTTTGATGGCGCGCTAAGGGCCATTCGCAGGCACCTCCGTTTCGGAGGCTCGGGCAAGGCGCTTGTAGCGGCAATCAACGACCCAAGCGCCCTCGGCGCGTTGCGAGCCTTCGAAGAGGCAGGACTGCTCAATGAATGCGCTGTGTTTGGCCAAGGCGGATCGGTGGACGCCAGGGCGGAGTTGCGTCGTCCCGGAACAAGACTGATTGGGACCGTCGCTTATTTTCCTGAAAACTACGGTCCGGAACTAATCGCGTTGGCGGCTGGCATCCTGGGAAACAAGCCCACGCCGAACACGGTGTTCCTTGCCCACCGGATGCTAACGCCGGCGAACGTGAACCACGTATATCCCAACGATTCCGCTTACTCAGCTGAGCATTCGACGCTAATGCACTTTGATTAGTGGCGGGAATGCGTCGAAGTCGAATCGACCAACGATCCAGAAGACCGTTCACTGGTTTTGAAGACCAGGCCCACCACCGGATGAGATGCACTCCCACTCACAGTCTAACGTGAGCACCTATAAATGCCGAACTGGATCACGCTTGCACTGGCGGATTTCCGTGAACGGAGTTCCGGTAAATCCGAGCCAATGGATTCCAGCAGTTTCTCGACGTCAATGACGCTCAGCCTGCTTTGAGTTCCACCACGGTTGCGCCCGCACCGCCCTCGTTCTGGCTGGCCGCATAAAACTTCTCCACGTGAGGACTCTTCGTTAGCAACGTGGAAATCGCCCGCTTCAGAATGCCCATTCCGTGGCCATGCACAATGCGGACGCGCTCTACGGAAGCCATCGCCGCATGATCCAGAAACTTCTCCACGGCATCGCAAGCCTCCTCCGAACGCTGCCCGATCACATTGATCTCCTGGTATGACGAATCCCAACGCGGACCCGATTGGAAGCTGACGTTCTTCGGAAGTTTCGGTTCACCGCCCGGCGGTAGCACGTTCTGCACATCGGACAGAGCCACCTGCATCTTCATGAACCCGGCGTCCACCTCAATCAGGCCGCCGCCAAGGATGCGGCGGACGCGCGCGGGCTGACGAATGCCTTTCAAGATCACACGGCTGCCTTCCTCGACTTTCAGTTGCTTAAGTACCGGAGCGGATTCAGAGGCCAGCACGTTCGTTTGCACCTGTTCCTGGAACTCGCGTTTGGTCTTGGCCACCTTACGGAGAGCGTTGTCCGCCAACTTGCGCTGTGCGGCGGACTGCTCGATGGTTTCAATCGTCTCGCGCGCCTGCGCATCGAACTTTGAGACAAGCTCGTCGAATTTTCGCTCCAGCTCGCGCAGTTTCGCGGACTCGCGCTTCTCCCACTCGCGCGCAAGGGATTGCTCACGCTCCGCTGCAACCTGAATCTTCTGCCGCAGTTCGGACTGAAGGGCGCCGTTCTCCTCAATGCGCCGATGCAACTCATTCAGAAATCGCGCGATGTCCCGCTCCGTGTTGCTCATCGCAGCACGGGCACGGTCAATCAACGAATGCGGCAAGCCCAGCCGCCCGGCAATATCGAGTCCCGCGGATTTCCCAGGCGCACCCAATCGCAATACGTAGGTCGGCTCAAGGGTTTCATCGTCAAATCCCATTGAGCCGTTCAGCACCGAAGGCGTGTTCGCGCCGTAAACTTTCAAAGCCAGCAAGTGCGTGGAAGCAAGTGTCACCGCGCCCATCGTGCGGAAGTGCTCCAAAATCGCCACGCCAAGCGCGCCGCCTTCTTCCGGGTCCGTCGCGCGCCCCAACTCATCCAACAGGATCAGCGAATCGGGTGTTGCGTCCTCCACCATCTCGCGAACGCAGGCAATGTGCGCGGAGAACGTGCTCAAGCTTTGTTCAATGGACTGGTTGTCGCCTATATCGGCCAGGACCTGGTCGAAGATGGGGAACTCGGCTTCGGTGGCTGGCACCGGAAGCGCCGCATGAGCCATCAGCGCGAGCAGGCCCACCGTCTTCATGCTCACTGTCTTGCCGCCGGTATTCGGGCCGCTGATCAGCAGCGTTCGCGTTTGGCCGTCAAGAGTGAGCGTGACCGGCACCACCGCCTTTTTCTGCTTGCGAAGAACGTCCTGCAGAAGTGGATGACGGGCATCCCGCAAATGTACGCGGCCGGTGAATTTGGGAATGACACAATCGAACTCACTGGCGAAGGCAGCTTTCGCAAACAACAGATCCAGACCGCTCATCAAGGCCAGCGCATCACGAATTGCGGACGAGTGCGCGCGCAGCTTTTCCGTCAGATCGCGAAGAATGCGGTACACCTCGCGCATCTCTTCTTCCGTCAAGCGCACCAGTTCGTTGTTGAGGTCGATGGTCTCCAACGGCTCCACGAAAAGCGTTTGCCCGCTGCCACTGGCCCCGTGGATTACGCCATCCACCTTGCGGCGCTGTCCGGCGACGACAGGAACCACGAAGCGGTCATTGCGGATGGAGACGTATTCGTCTTGCAGCACGCCCTCTTCCCGATGATTCCGCAAAAATCGTTCAAGGGATTCATGAATCTGGCGCTGCTGCTTTTCCTTGTCGCGGCGAAGGCGGTTCAACGCGACACTTGCATGGTCGGCCACCGATCCATCGGGCAGCACCTTGCCGGAAATGTCGCGCAGCAGTGGGCGGAAATCTCCAAGTCCGGCGGCGCTCTCACCCAGCCTGGGGAATCGGCGCGATTCACTCAGCAGAAGGCTGCGAACGTCCGTGGTGCGATCCAGGAACGTGACGAGATCGGCGATCTCTTTCGCCTCAAGTCCAGCCCCTTCGATCCGCAGTTTCTGAACTGCAGCCGTAATATCGACCAGCCCGGTGAGCGGCGGTTTGGAGGCAAGCCGCACGAATTCGATCGCTTCGGAAACTTCCGCCAGACACTCCTCCAGTAGAGCGCGATCCGAAACAGGCTCCAGCTTTTCAAGCTCCAAGCGCCCCATCGGTCCCGATACGTACCGGCCGACTAATTTCTTGAGTTCCGCGAACTCCAAAAGGTCCGCGCTGGTGTGTTTCATCGCTGCCCTCTCATGGTGAAGGCTTTCTCAATCACCAAGCGGGTTCCTTCCGTCAGGTGGATTTTCTCCAGTTCCGATACGGGCACCCAATCGACGCGGCTCACGTCGTCGGCTGCGGCTAGTTCGCCGCCGATCATAACACAAAGATAATCCATCAACACGTAGTGGTACTCGGGCTTTCCGTCCGCATCCAGCATGATCCGTTCAAACACCTCCACCAGTTGCACAGGCCGGACGATCAAGCCAGTCTCTTCCAGGATCTCCCGTTTCACGCCCTCATGCAGTGTTTCGCCGGTTTCCAGCGCACCGCCGGGTAGGGACCAATAGCCTTGCAGCGGTTCCTTGCCACGCTCTGCCAGCAGCACGCGGTCTCTCTTGAGAATGATTGCCCCGACACCGAGGATGGGACGTTCAGGGTAACGGCGGCTAGTACTGCACCGCTCCTTTGACGTCGAGCCGGATGAAGTAGATGGATGTTCGGGCGGTGACATAGAGGGTTTGGAAATCCGCATCGCCGAATGCGCAATTGGCCGGCGTTTCGGGAATAGTGATCGTAGTCAAGAGCTTGCCTTCGGGTGAATAGACAGCCACTCCCTTGGCAGTCACGTAAATGTTGCCCCTTTCATCCACTTTGATTCCGTCCGGCACGCCGTCGATGCTAGAAATCAGCACGCGCTCATTAGCAACGGTCCCGCTTTTTTCCACATCGTAAGCCCGAACGTTTTTGTCATCAGAATTGGCTACGTAGAGCAGTTTGCCGTTCGGTGAGAGCGCAATTCCATTCGGCCTTCCCGCCGGTTTTGCGATCAGGTTCAGTTCCCCTTTTGGCGTGATGTGGTAGACCCCGTAGAAGGCGAGCTCACGCCGGTCTGCCTGATCGCCAAATGCAGGATCGGTGAAGTAGACATGGCCGGACTTGCTCACCACAACGTCGTTCGGAGCGTTCAACCGCTTGCCTTCCCACTTCTCGGCGAGCACCTCAACCTTTCCTTTTTTGTCCGTTCGAATCACACGGCCGGTGCGGCTCTCGCAGCTATACAGGCGGCCCTTTTCATCGAAAGTATTCCCGTTCGCGCCGTGCGTGTCTTCCCGAAACGTACTCACACCCTGGCCGGGCGTGAATTTCATAATCCTGTTGCTTGGCACGTCGCTAAAGAGAAGATAGCCTTCGCGCGACCAAACAGGACCTTCCGTGAACTTCATCCCTCCGGCGATCTTCTGGATAGAAACGTTCGAAAAGTCCTGGGCATAGGCCGAGATGCACATCAACATCGCCGCAAGCGGAATGCGAACCATTAGTGAATATAT
Source organism: Bryobacterales bacterium (assembly GCA_038200305.1). Taxonomy (GTDB): domain Bacteria; phylum Acidobacteriota; class Terriglobia; order Bryobacterales; family Bryobacteraceae; genus JANXXV01. The sequence continues at coordinate 7,085 of JBBPYD010000153.1, read as the reverse complement.
TGTAACGGCTCTGGCCTATTTTGAGTTCTGGCCGTCCACCCGCAAGTTGTTTGTCACGGAGAAAACTCCAGGCACGCCTTTTGCCTGGATGTTGGCGATGTTCTTATCCCCCTCATTGCCCACAGCCCCCTCCAGAGTGACATTTCCGTTCTTCACGATAATGTGAATGGGCGGCACGGCCTGCATTGAGTAACGTTGCAGAGAGGGCTGGCCGTAAACAGCTCTATAGATGGCGATCCGAATCCGGTCGTCATTTGGTGACGTGGGTAAGACCTCGATCTGATTGTTCACGCTCTGTAAGCCTTCAATGTTCTTGACCACCCGTTCTGCGTCAGACTTCAGCGTGGGGCGCACCACCTGGCCCATCAGCGTAACGTTGTAACCGTCCACTTTGTAAGAGAGGTTGTCAAATACGTTGTAGTACGGCAACATCACCAATTCGTGACGGATCTCCTTGACGAACTTGTTATAGGCCGGTCCACTCTTCTGGGCTACCATTACGGATGCCGCGCTGAGAACCGCCAAAGCCATTACTGGGAATTTCTTCATCGTTCCTCCCTACCGATGAGACGCGATTTGGACCGAACTGTTGCTGATCTCGAAGGACTATAATCGGACCAAGATATGACTGAATCCGAAGATGTGAGCTATGTTCCAAGACGTGGGTTTCTGAAGAATCTCGCTGCCGGAGCGTCGTCGGCTACTCTGCTGCAGGCCGCTCAACGGCCCGTTTCCGCTAATCGGCCGAACATCTTATACATTCATTCGCACGACACCGGGCGTTACGTGCAGCCCTATGGGCATCCGGTCCCGGCGCCAAATCTACAAAAGCTGGCGGAAGGCGGGGTGCTCTTTCGAAAGACGTTCAACGCCGCGCCGACCTGCTCTCCCAGCCGCGCATCCCTGCTCACTGGCCAGTGCCCGCATAACAACGGAATGTTCGGGCTCGCGCATCGCGGCTTCTCGCTTAACGATTATAAACAGCACATACTGCATACGCTCCGTCCGGCTGGGTACCGTTCCGCGCTCATCGGAATCCAGCACATCGCGCGCGATCCCCGCATTATTGGATACGACGAAGTTGTGAGCACAAAGAGCACCAGGGCGGAGCACGTCGCGCCCGCTGCCGTGAACTTCCTGAAGAACGCGCCGAAGGAGCCCTTCTTTCTCGACGTCGGCTTTTTCGAAACGCATCGCGAATTCCACATGCCTGGGCCAAAAGAGGACGCTCGCTATTGCCAGCCACCCGCGCCAATTCCGGATACTGCCGGAACCCGCAAGGATATCGCAGCGTTCAAGGCAAGCGCGCGGGTATTGGACACAGCGATTGGCGACGTGCTCACCGCGCTAGAATCGAGCGGTCTTGCCGGCAACACGCTAGTCATCTGTACAACCGATCACGGCATTGCGTTTCCCGCGATGAAGTGCAACTTGCAGGATCACGGGATGGGCGTAATGTTGATCATGCGCGGCCCCGGCGGATTCGCGGGAGGCAAGGTATGCGATGCCATGATTTCGCAAATCGACCTCTTCCCCACTATTTGCGAACTTACAGAGGTCACGCCGCCTTCCTGGTTGCAGGGGCGCTCCATCATGCCGGTGATGCGCGGCCAGAAGCCGGAGATTAACGACGAAATCTTCGCGGAAGTCACCTATCACGCGGCCTACGAGCCCAAGCGTGCCGTGCGAACCCAACGCTGGAAGTACATTCATGAATATGGCGATCGCCACAAGCCCGTGCTGCCTAACTGCGACGACGGCTTTAGTAAGGATCTTTGGCTTGAGATGGGATGGCGCAATCAATACGTGCCGACGGAGCACCTCTATGACCTGGTGTTCGATCCGAATGAAACCAGGAACCTTGTAGCCGAGGCATCGTCAAAGGGTGTGCTGAACGAGATGCGTGGACGGCTGGATAATTGGATGCAGCGCACAAAGGATCCCATCTTAAATGGACCGATTCATGCACCAGCGGGCGCCAAGGCGAACGATCCAAATGGCACGTCGCCAAAAGAGCCACCCGCCGATGTTGCATAAGTATTCTAGTCCCGCGCCAGAGTTCTTAGTTTGGGGAAAGGGTTTCTGGCGCGGGTGGCTTGCTTTGTGTAATAGACGGACGAGAATCTGAGAAGTCTTGTTCCAAATTCTTTTTTTCTGGTTTTTCTTTGGCCCGGAAAAGCTAGACGCCAGGGGAAGCGGTTCGAACCAGGGACTTCATCTTGGAACCCTTTTTCTTCTTCAGCGGAGCTTTCCGCCGCGGCTTGTCGAGAAGCTGCTCAATATTCTTCTGCAATTCACCAAAAATCTTATCCGGTGTCCTGGTGGCGTCAATGATCTTGAACTCGTATCTGGCAGCCATACGGTCAAAAGCGCGAATCACCAGCGACTGGTATTTCACAAAGCTCTCGTACATGTCGACGCCAAAGCGCATGTCCATGCCGCTTTCCCAATAGTCGAATGCCCCACGGCCCACAACCACACGCGAGACCAGGTGTCTAACCTCGGCTTTCAAGTAATACACAGCATGTGGGACAACCGCGAATCCCGCCACCTTTTCAATCCAGTTCCGGTCTTCCCCGCGGGCAACGGCCCGGGCGATGAGCGAAAAGATGTAGCGGTCCGTCAGTACAACGAATCCGGCCCGCAGTGCCGGAACGATCTCATGCTCCAGCCCGTCCGCGAAATCGGTGGCATAGAACAGAGTCATGGTTACCGGGCCGAGTGTATTTCCTTCCTTGGCCCGCTGAATGCCTTTGCCCGCAAGTGCCGACCGCGCCATTCCAGTATCCAGAACGGCATGGCCTTCGTGCTCCAGCCACGTACGCAGCCGGGCTACCTGAGTGGAACGGCCCACGGCATCGGGACCCTCAATCACAATGAGCTTGCCTTGCAATTCCGCGGGGTCCACGCCCGGCAGAGGCTCGCTATAGAATTGTAGAGGCTGTTTCCGCAGCACTAATATCCACTCCATTGCTCCGCAGAACCCCGTTCCGCAGGCTGGGTCCCAGTTCCCTCAAAACAATACTTCGCATTTGCCGTTGTTGGTCTTCGATGGAGCCGGTGGCGTCAATGACATGGAACCCCATCTCTTCAATCATGGACTCGTATTCGGCTAGAATGCGTCCTTGAAACAGCCGGAAACTCTCTTCCACGTTCCGGCTCAACCCAAGGTCCATGCCCGCTTCGTAATACTTGATCGCATTGCGTCCGCCGAGAATCCGGCCCAGCGCAACGTCCAGGGGAACCCGAAAATAGAAGGCCAGATTCGGCTCCACTGCAAAACGGTACAGATTGCGAACCCAGCGCCGGCCCACGCCGCGCACTACATCCCGCGCGCACGCAGTGTAAGCGTAACGGTCCGCACAAACGATTGCGCCCGCCTTCAACAGAGGAAGGATATACCGTTCCATACGGTCGGCAAAATCCGTGGCATGGATCAAGCTGAACGTACATGGAGTGAACATCTCCTTTTTTTTGCCCCGCTTGGTGGTTTCCTTTACCAGCGGAGAGGAATTCCACTCACTAAAGGCTACAGCAAGGCCGCGCGATCGCAACCATTGGCTCAACAGGGATAATTGTGTGGACTTTCCCGAACCGTCAATGCCTTCCACCACAATCAGGCGGCCCTTGAATTGGTTCGGCATGAACAGAGGCATAAACTTGCAGCGAACCCCTATTATAGCTGTATGCCCCGATATGCCGCGATTGACATCGGCAGCAATTCTGTTCGAATGGAAGCGGCAGAAGTGGTTCCAGGATCGCCGGCGAAGATACTCGCTGCGGACCGCGAGGTCACGCGTCTGGGTTCCAGCGTCTTTCAAGCCGGCCGCATCAGCGGCGAAGCCATGGACTTCGTCTGCCAGGTGCTGACGCGCATGTCCCAAACATATAGGAAGCTTGACGTGGCCGGTGTTCGCGTAGTTGCCACAAGTGCGGTGCGCGACGCAAACAATCAGGAAGAATTCATCCGCAAGGCTTCGGCGGCCGTTTCTGCGCCCATTGAAATCATCTCAGGACTGGAGGAGGCCCGGCTCATTCACCTCGGCGTCCAGAGCCAGTGGCCTCATCGGAACAAGCGCATCTTGATCCTGGATATTGGCGGCGGCAGCGCGGAAATCATCGCAAGCGAGAATGGCGACATGACGGCTGGGATCTCCAGGCCGCTTGGCGCGGTCCGCCTGACCGAAGCGTTCATGAAGAGCGACCCGCCGGGCGCCACCGACCTCCACCGTCTGGAGCAGTTTATAAACGAAAAGCTAGATATAGCGGTGAAGAAGATCGGCATCCGGCCGTTTGACCGTGCGATTGGGACCTCATCCACGGCAGCCGCTGTGGTTTGCGCTATCAACCGCATCCCACGCGCCCGCCGGGACGAGGCGACTCGAGTGCGCGCCACCACTCCGCAGGTGCGAAAGTTGTATCGCACCTTGCGCGAACTGGATCTCAGCGGTCGCAAAAAGATCGCTGGAATTGGACCGCGCCGCGCGGAGATCATCGTCCCTGGCGCAGCCGTGCTCTTGAAAGTATTGGAGGCATTTCATCTTCCCGCGCTGTACTATTCCACGGCCGGCGTGCGCGATGGAATCATCGCCGATCTCGCGGCGCGCGGCGTGGGCCGCGAACTCAGCCATCTGAATCGGGAACAGTTGCAGCATGTGGAGTGGCTGGCCCGAAAGTACGGCGTTGCGGCGAAACACGCGCGCAAGGTGGCCTTATTCGCGCATCAACTCTTTGAATCGCTGCAGCCGATGCACAAACTGCCGCCAGAGACAGGGAAACTGCTGGAGGCGTCTGCTCATTTGCTAGATACCGGCCATTTCATCAGTAGCGTTGGGCATCATAAGCACTCGGCCTATGTTGTGCAGAACGCAGATATGCCCGGATTTACAGACCGCGAGCGGCTGCTGATCGCCACGCTGTGCCGATTCCACCGTAAGTCGATGCCAGCCGCGCGGCACGAGATGTTTCAAACATTGCCCGTTGAAGACAAGCACACCGTGAATTACTTGACACCGTTGTTGCGCATCGCAGACGGGCTCGACAGTGGCCAGGAACAAAGGATCGAACGCATGGAGGTCCAGATCAAGAGTGGAGTAGCGATGGTGACGCTGGACGGCCGCGACATGGACCTGGAACTGTGGGCCGCGGAGCGCGCCGCCGAATCGTTCCGGCAGGTGTACGGTGTTCCACTGTTCGCAAAAAGGAAGGAATCGTAAGTGGCCGAGCCCTTGACGATGGAGCGCTTTGCCCGCCGGCAGATCTCCTCATTACTCGATAACGTGGTCTTTGATCTCCACAAGGCGGAGAAGTTGAAAGACGCCGAGGCTATTCACGACATGCGAGTTTCCATCCGGCGCCTGTTGCAGGCGCTCACAGTGTTCGAGCAGTACGTGCCAAATCATGAAAACAAGAAAATAAACAAGCAACTGCAGCGAGTAATGCGGCTTTCCAGCCGTGTTCGCGATCTTGATATCGCGCTCAAGTATCTGGAAAAACACGGTGGGCTACCGGATGGCATGGTGGCAAAGCGGCTGGATGGCAAACGGCAACTGACGGAAGTGCTTCACCGGTTGAGCCGCCCCGATCTGTCTCTAAAGTGGCGCATGCGCCTGGAAGTGGAAACGCAGTGAAGAAGTCTTGGAATGACCAGAGCAGTATCCAGGAAAATCTGCAGGCTCGTCTTCCCAAAGTGGTTGCTGCATTCTTTAGGGAGGGGCGCAAGGCGATGAAACCCAGCCGAAAATGGGACGAGATGCACGAGTTCCGCCTCCGCGCCAAAGAGTTCCGGTATACGCTGGAACTCTTCCGGCCGTTGTATGGAACCGCATTAAACACCAGGCTGGAATCGTTGCGTAAGATCCAGCAACTGCTTGGCGACGTGAGTGACGCAGTGGCAACACGGAAGCTGATCAAGGGACTGGCGGAAGCCGCGCCATTGCGTGAAAAGCTGGCCAAGAAGGCAGAAACAAAGTTAAAGACGCTTCGCACTTACTGGCGCCAGGAGTTCGATGCGGAAGGGGAACTGGAGGGCTGGAAAGACGATTTGCAGCAATAAAGGAATGCAGGCAGGCTTTTGAGTTTGCTAATATAACTTGGTACTGGGAGGTCGTCCAACGGTAAGACGGCAGATTCTGGATCTGCTTATCGGGGTTCGAATCCCTGCCTCCCAGCCATAACTCCTCCATCTTTTCCGGTCTCATCGGCTCTAAGTAAGCACAGCGAAGGAAATCGTTTATGAATACCAGAGTGCTACTTGTACTAACGTTGATGGGCTTGAACCTGCCTGCTCAAACAATGCCGCCGGATGAGCCACGTTTCACCAGCGATGGACAACTGATGCGGCCAGACAATTACCGGGAATGGATCTTTCTGAGTTCGGGACTTGGAATGACGTACGGTCTCGTCGAGAAAGCCGCAAACGCGGTTTCTGAGCGCTTCGACAATGTCTTCGTCACGCCGCAAGCTTATAGAGCCTTTCTTCAAACCGGCACATGGCCCGATAAAACCATGTTTGCCTTGGAAGTCCGCTATTCGGCGGCCAAGGGGTCCATCAACAAAGGCGGTCATTACCAGGAAGGAGTCGCCGCGCTTGAAATTCACCTAAAAGATCAAGCACGTTTCCCTACAAAGTGGGCGTTTTTCGGATTTGGCGCCTCCGAAGGGAAAGCCAAACCGATGGCGGCCGACTCCGCCTGCCAGACCTGCCATGCCAAGAGCGGCGCCGTAGACGAAACCTTCGTGCAGTTCTACCCGACCCTGCTCCCTATCGCCAAGGCAAAAGGAACGTTCCGGGGAGAAACGGAGAAATAGGCGTTACAGGCGGGTAATGGAATATTTGATCGGGTTGATACTGGCGGTAGTTGTCGCGGGATTGGCAACCGTTGTTGGCTTTGACCGCGACCGTGCATTCTATCCAACAATACTCATCGTCATCGCTTCGTATTATCCTAAATCCGGCAGTTAACCAAAGCGGTCAAGGGCAAATGGGCTGGGTCGGGCGACTGGGATTTGAGCCAATCGCGAAAAATGAAGCGCAGGAGCCAGCGCCAGCGTTGATTGACGGTGAAGCGCTCCGCGGTTCGCCC
>JBBPYD010000152.1:0-21757 GCA_038200305.1 Bryobacterales bacterium | reverse complement strand
TGCCGCCTTCGATCTCCTTCAGGCTCTCTCTGCGTTAGAAACACACCTTGGCTCCAGGCTCATCCTGCGTTATACAAGACTCATCGTTGCGCTCTCGGCGCCCTTCACCTACAATAGCTGGATCGAAGTGCAGAGCGGCCAATTTCCGAGATCGGCGCCGTCTCCTACGCATAGCAATGCCGCCGGCCTGGCCGCCATCATGACGGATGCAAACGGAAATCAAACGCTTCAAAGTATCGCTTCGTCTGCGGCATCCTACAATTTACCCCGACGAAATTACTCCCTCGCTCGATCTAACTCCAACCATCAATTGGAGAGTTGGTGAACGTCGTAAGAGCAGAAAGGGAGAACTTCTTGAAGGTTACTATGACCACAACTATTGGGTTGGCAGTTTGCCTGCCCATCAAAACCCGATTGGTCTCATAGATGAACTTGAACATTACCTGCGCAACCTGGAGATGCGACCGGAATTCATGCGTTCGTTTCATGATACCGGAGGCAACGCGGAGTTCTTTGTAGGCTGGTTTGGACCTGGCGGGATAACGTTTACTTGGGACCTTCTGGAGCGGTGTGCCTTCCTCAGGATCGAATTGGGCTTGGATGTTTACGAGGGAGAATAGATCCACGCTTCTATTCCAGCCAATAGGCCGGTTCATGAGATCCGGCCCATATCCGGCAAGTGGTGGCCCGCCGGTCTCGTGTAATTGATCCAGATCTCCGCGGCCATCAGCTGTATTGTAAAGCCAAGCCAAAAGGCCGTGCCGAAGAACTCGTGCGGCGTCAAATGCGTAATGCTTCGCGTGGCGAAGAACGCGCCCACAATGGGCCGGATCGTGACCACCGCCAATCCAATAGCAAACGCCCGGATTATCCATTCCCGGTGCAGCGCAACCTTTCCCCGGCGGATCGACAGGAAGGCTTTGATCAGGGCGAACAGAAAGACGGTCGCGAATAACATCGTCGCGGCTGTCTCGTTGACGCCGCCGATAGCCATTTGAGGACTCATCACCAGAGCCGTGATGCCGATGACCATTCCTGAAGCGATGAACACGCGCCCCATCCAACGGTGCAGCCGCGGTCTGCGGCTCCGCAGACTCCGGATAAACTGGAGAGGACCAAGCACCACGAACAGCAGCCCTGGAATGATGTGGACCATGGTTAACACGGGATGCTGTGTAAAACCTGCATCCATCGCAGCCGCTTCCGGAAAGCCCGCCGGTGCCGGAGAGGGGGCGAAAATTTGCAGCGTTCTCCGGATCACGATCACAACTCCAATCAGCACCAATAGAAGCGTGATCGACCAGAGAATTCGTACAAGCACGGGTCTTGGTTTCACACGGGGCAACGTAGCTACTTGCATCGGTTTAACGATTCCCAGTGTTTCTTTTCCTCTGAAATGCAGTAGGCCACAAGATTCCGGTACAGCGCCTCAATCGCATCGCCGTCCAGGCCCACTTGCTGCGCCCATTCGCGGCGCGTATTCAACACGGCTTGGACGCGCTCCGGCGCGGCCACCGCTGTTGCGCTGGTTTTGAATCGCGCGGCGGAGCGGACATAGGCGACCCGCTCGGCAAGAAGAGCGATGATCTGCCGGTCCACGCCGTCCATTCCGCGGCGGATTTCCTCCAGGCTTTCACAGCGTTCCGGTGACGCCGGTTTGTTATCCATTTGTCTCCTCCCTCCCACTGTGCCGCGCCCGCGGTTTCCGCAAAGGCAGGTCGGCACGCATCCCAATCGAAACGATGCCGAGCGCGTAATCCCCTGTATCGCCTCCGAAAACTCCAGCTCGCGTTCGTAAAGGAAACGGATCTGCGAGTTGCGCCGTTCGGTGAGGATCTGCAATCTCCGCAACTTTAGAGACAACGGCTTTCCTTCCCACCACCCCCATTTCGTTGATCGCCTCGTTGTCCGCAAGTTCAGGATGAAGCAGCAGATCAAGCACTCTCTTACGATATCCAACGCCAGAGAAACTATGACACGCTTGCCGGCACAATACGCACGGATTTCACTCCTGCCAGCCCCAGCAATCCCCGGATGGACGTTTCCGCGTTCTGTTCTGCCTGCCTAAGAATGCCCATATTGAGTGCTGCTTGTTTAATAGCATCCAGTCCGGACATTCTCGCGCGATGCTCCAGGTCGATACTGTACGGCACCCATGGCGCCCACCACGTCTTCTGCCGGTCCCATACTTTGGTCTCCTTCTCGTCCACCGAGACGTTCAGTATCTTGGCCGGCGGCAAGCGAAGCACCACAATTCTGTCCGGTCCAAACGTAATGTCGGCCGAGCGCATACTCGCCAGGTCGATTCCAGCCTGCACCCTCGCCTGCATAATGAGCAGAATGGATTCCGCGCCGATTGGCTCCTTCTGCTCCGTTAAACCCACCACTTTCTGAATCGTGTACCGGACCGTGGCAAGTTCATTCAATTGCTGAACCTGCGCCAAAACCGCCGGCGGGTCCAGTGGCGTTCGGCCGTCTCGCATGGAGAGCCAAACGATTGCCGCGAAACCGGCAATCACGAGGGCGATACTGATAGCTCGCATTTGTCTCCGAGTGTATCGCCTCAAGAGACTCCGCCGCTTCGGCTATCATCGGTTTCATGCTCATGTCACTGATACTCGCCGTGATCTTTACGGCTGGCGCGGTTGCCGGGCCGCTGCAAGACAGTCTGCAAGCGCGAATCCGCGATTTTCCGGGGGCGGTATCTCTCTACGCGAAGAATCTGGATACAGGGGTTTCAACCGGCATTCGTGAATCGGACTCCGTTCGAACCGCCAGCACCATCAAGCTTCCCATCTTGCTCGCCGTTTTCGACGCCGTGGCCCAGGGGCAGGCGAAATGGACCGAGCCGCTCACCGTCGCCGCCGCCGAAAAGGTGTCCGGCAGTGGCATTCTCGCCAGCGAAATTTCAGATGGTGTCCAGCTTCCTCTTCGCGATGTCGTCCATCTGATGATCGTTCTGAGCGACAACACCGCTACGAACATGATCCTCAACCGTTTCAATGCCGATACCGTCAACGCATACCTGGATAAGATTGGCGTCAAGACGACTCGTGCGCTCCGCAAGGTTCGCGGCGATGGCAACCATCTCAACCCGGCCGCCGGCAAGCTTCCAGAGAATGAGAAATATGGTCTGGGCGTCTCGACACCACGCGGCATGGTGGTCATTCTGGAGAAACTGGAGCGCGGTGAGATCGTCAGTCCGGAAGCCTCGCGGGAGATGATCGCCATTCTCAAACGCTGCCGGGATGACTCCGGCATCCGCCGCCGCCTTCGGGACACGCCGGTTGCCAACAAAACAGGCTCGCTCGACGCTCTGCGCTCGGACGTTGGGGTGGTCTACTCGAAAGGCGGCCGCATCGCGATGGCCATTACCGTGGACGGAATGCAAAAGAGCGATTACACTCCGGACAACATCGGTAGCCTGCTTATTGCAGACTTGGCAAGGATTTTGGTGGATGGTCTAGCAAAGAATTGAGGTTAGCAATGAAAGGACACATCCTTGCCGGTCAATATTTCTTCCACACTGAATGGACAAGTCTGTGGAAACGTTTTTCGATCTAAACCCGTGTCCTTGATCGCGAGAAGAATTGCGTCGGAGTAGGCGTCATCGAGAGTCTCACCCAGGAAAGGGCGCAAGCTTGGACTCTGTTTCAAAAGCCGTTCAATCCGCTTGCGCTGACTCTCTATGGTGGCTTGCCAACTGCCGGACCGCCGGGCGGCCTGGCAATCCCACTTCAGCAAGTGAGCAATGAGTACCGCAAGACGGCTCTGAAGAGCGGATTTCTCCCTTTTCCCCAAATCTTCCACCTCTTCCACCAGAGCCGGAACGTCAATCTGTGTGAAGTCCCGGCGGAGCAACCGGTCCGCCGTCTCCTGGGTCCACTGATAAAAGTCCGCTTCGTACAGCTTCATGATTGAATTCTAAACCTTTGGCGGATTATTTCAAACGCCATGGAACGGAATCTTCAACCGCCTCCCACTTACGGTCACAACACTTTTCAAGCATTTCTCGCGGCAACAAAAGCACTTAATCCAACCCTCTGAAATCTCCGATTCCCGCTCGTGCTAAAACCATAGCCGATGGAAGTGCTCGATTTGAACACCGCACGGGGGGACCGCGTGCCTATGGCAATTCCGCGGCAGCAACCCACACCCAAGCCCCAAATTGGCTTTGCTCGGTAATTTCCCCGTACCCATCGCCTCCGGAACCCGATTTCGCTCTGTTTCGCAAAACAATCCAACCCTGGGTTTTGCACGAACAAACTCCCCCGCCCCGCCCGGCGCGATCACCAAAAAGATCACCCAATCTTCTGAATGCAATCAGCGTATTACGCGGACTCCCCGTCCCACCCCATCCCCGCCCGTGGTCTCCTAAGACCGTGAACAGGTTCTCTCCAACTCGCGCGTCCGGCTCCTGGCCAAGCGGAACCACGCTTACAATAGAGATTCCAACAAAGTGTCCGGAAATGGGATTGGCTGCGTTTCGTAAAACAGCGATTGACAAAATCAGAGCCGGCGACTTCCGTGCCATCGCGCGCGCCGCGACCCTGATCGAAAACCGCCACCCCGATGGCGAAAAGCTCCTGCAAGCTCTCTTTTACTGCACGAACAAAGCCAATACCTGGGGAATCACCGGCCCTCCCGGCGCCGGAAAAAGCACGCTCGTCGGCCAACTCACACGGGTTTTGCACGAACAAACCCAAAAGGTCGGTATCCTCGCCATCGACCCGTCTAGCCCTTACTCCGGCGGAGCCATCCTCGGCGACCGCATCCGCATGCAGGACCACCACGCTACCCCCGGCGTGTTCATCCGCTCCATGGCTTCCCGCGGCAAACTCGGCGGACTCGCGCCCGCCACCACCGATCTCGCTCTCCTCTTCGATGCCGCCGGCATGGACACCATCCTCATCGAAACCGTCGGCGTCGGCCAGGATGAGATCGACATCGCGCGCCTTGCCGACATCACCGCCGTCGTGCTCGTTCCCGGCATGGGCGACGACGTCCAGGCCATCAAGGCCGGTATCATGGAAATCGCCGATGTCTACATCATTAATAAGGCGGATCAGCCAGGCGCGGACAAACTCGAGCGCGAAATTCAATTCCTGCTCAGCCTCTCGCACCGGCCGGACGGCTGGGTGCCGCCCATCGTCCGCTGCATAGCCAGCGAAGGGAAGGGAGTCGCGGAAGCAATCGCTGCAATCCGCTCCTACGCCGGCGCAAAGCCGAAACAAGAGCGTGAGATCGCAAAATGGTCGCAGCGCCTTCCGGAAATGCTTCGCGAAAAGCTGCTCAAAAAAATCGATAACAACGGATTGCAAGCCGCCGCCGCAGACGTCGCGGCGCGCAGAACGGATCCGTATACGGTGATCAATGACTGGCTCAAACGCACTTAGTATCGACCATCTCGGCATCGCTGTCCGCTCGCTCGACCAGGCGCTCCAGTTCTATGAGCGGCAGCTCGGCCTCAGCGTGTCCGCCAGGGAAACCGTCGCGCATGAAAAAGTAAATATCGCGATGCTCCCCGTCACCGGTCCGCGCATCGAGCTCCTCGAACCCACCGAAGACGACTCCGTTATTGGCAAATTCTTGTCCAAGCGCGGCGAAGGTCTGCACCACATCGCATTCCGCGTGCCCGATCTTCTTGGCACGGTCGCTAAGCTCAAGCAATCCGGTGCCCGTCTGCTCAATGAACCGCAGCGCGGCGCAGGTGGGCATTTCTACGTTTTTGTACACCCCTCCTCCACCGGAGGAGTCTTGATCGAATTAATCCAGCAAGAACAGGAGCACAATACTTGAAACCAAAGATCGGCATCATCGGAGGCAGCGGACTCTACGCAATGCCCGGATTTGAAGCACAACAGGAAGTCGCCATCGGTTCGCCATGGGGCGAGCCCTCGGATAAGTACGTCGTCGGCAATCTAGCCGGCAAAGAAGTAGCCTTCCTCGCACGCCATGGCCGTGGCCATCGCATCATGCCGTCGGAGCTGAATTTCCGCGCCAATATCTACGGTTTCAAATCGCTGGGTGTCGAACGCATCATCTCCTTGAGCGCGGTTGGATCTCTTAAGGAAGAACACCGTCCTCTCGATTTCGTCATCCCCGATCAGTTCTTCGATCGCACTCGCGGCCGCGCCTCCACTTTCTTCGGTGAGGGATTAGTCGCTCATGTTAGCTTCGCCGACCCCGTCTGTCCACAGCTCTCCGGCGTTATCTTCAACGCTTGCCAGGCAGAACCCGTGAATGCAAAGCGCGGCGGTACTTATCTCTGCATGGAAGGTCCGGCTTTCTCTACTAAGGCCGAGTCAAACGTCTATCGAAGCTGGGGCATGGATGTCATCGGGATGACCAACCTGCAGGAGGCCAAGCTCGCCCGCGAAGCCGAGATCTGTTACGTCACCGTCGCGATGGTGACCGACTACGATTGCTGGCATCCCGATCACGACGCCGTGACCGTCACAGACATCATCGCCAATTTAGTCAAGAACGCCACAAACGCCGCGAGAGTAGTGACCGCCGCTGTAGCCGCCATGCCTGAAAGGCGGGAGTGCAAATGCGGTTCCGCCCTGGCCCATGCACTCATCACCGATCGCAAAGCCGTTCCCGAAAACACGCTGAAAAAGCTGGAGCTTCTTGTTGGCAAATATTTCCAGCAATGAGCTCGCGGGGCAGATTCTCGATTGCTGCCTGCACGGAAGCCCATGGTCCGATAAGACGCTCCTCACACTTCTTGAGGAGGCCAACGGAGATACACCGCAGATCGCCAGCCGGGCACTGTTCACCGGCATCGTAGAGCGTCTGGGCGATCTTTTCGAGCCCCGGCTGTGCGATACCTACGCACAGCTTTTCAGCGAAGTGATCGCCTATGTGCGCCCGGAGTTCTCAGCCGGTCAACTGCTCGAACGTTATCGGCGAATCCGCAAGCCGCGCCGTGCGCCGGAAACTGCCAGGAATATTTTCGTCCTTTCCCGTATCACGCTAGGAGCCGACGTCGCGGTCACCAGCGTCATTCTTTCTGCCATCAAGCAGCGCTACCCGGCAGCCAAAATCTTCCTGGTGGGTCCTCGCAAAAACTGGGAACTCTTTGCCGCCGATCCCCGCATCCAGCACTGCGCATTCACCTACGGAAGAAACGGCTCACTCCGCGAGCGGTTAGCCTCGCCGCCCTATTTCGACAACGGGATCGTCATCGATCCAGATTCCCGCATCACCCAACTGGGACTGCTCCCAGTCTGTCCCGACGAGAATTACTACTTCTTTGAGAGCCGGGCCTATGGACAACAAGGTACCGAATCGCTCTCGATACTCACGTCACGTTGGGCAGCCGAAGTCTTCGGAGTCAACAGTGCCACTCCCTTTGTAGCACCGCTTCCGAACTCCGGCCACCCCGACGTGACGGTTAGCCTCGGAGTCGGGGAAAACCAGGAAAAACGCATCGAGGATCCCTTTGAGCAGCAACTCTTGGCTGCCCTCCTCCATCTCGGCCGTAATGTCCTTATCGACAAAGGAGCCGGTGGGGAAGAGGAAAAAAGAATCGAAAATATTTTGAGCAGCCTGCCCGGCATTGAAAGCTGGCGGGGTGGTTACGCTCCCTTCGCCAGCCGCATCTCGCGAAGCAAACTGTACATCGGATACGATTCCGCGGGCCAGCACGTCGCCGCCGCCTGTGGTATTCCGCTGCTGTCCATCTTCGCCGGCTACGTTTCGGAGCGCATGTTTCAACGATGGCGTCCCACCGGCCCCGGCCGCATCGAGATCGTTAAGGTCACCGATCCGGCCCCCGCAACCGTGCTCCAACAAACTCTTGAAAGGATCGATACGCTATGAAACTATTGCTCTCTCTTCTACTGATGGCAAGCCCCGGCTGGGTGCCCCTCTTCGACAGCAAAACCCTGCAAGGCTGGACTCCTGAAATGGCCGCTCAATGGCACGTCGCCGATGGAGCCATCGTCGCCGATGCCGGTGGATACGGCTGGCTCCGCAGCGCCAAGACCTACAGCGATTTCGAGCTCAAGTGCGATTTCCGCACCGCCGCCGGCGGCAACAGCGGAATCTTCCTTCGATCGGCAAAAGATGGCAACCCGCACGAGACAGGTTATGAGCTGCAGATCTTCGACCAGCACCCGCAATACCCCACCGGGAGCTTCGTTGGCCACGTAGCCGCCTCGGCAAAAGTACCCATCAAGCCCAACCAGTGGCAGACATATGATGTCCTCGCGAAAGGCGATCACTTCGTGATTAAGCTGGACGGCAAGATGGTCTTGGACACACGCCAAAACAAGAGCGCCTCAGGCTATATCGGTCTTCAATACAACCCAGGCAAGAAGATCGAATTCCGGAATATCCAGGTCAGGCCGCTCTAATGTCACTTCGGCGCGGGCGTTTCCTTCGATTCAGGCAGCGGCTCAGGTGCGAAAGTGATCGTCGCCTCGGCTCCGAACTTCTTGTAAAGCCGGAACTCGGTGTCGTTCTTCACCACGTACTTTGCGCTCCGCATCCGCATGGAAGCCTTCAGAGGCAGCACGAACTGCTTGCCGGAGATATCGATGAAGTCATAGTCCAGGGTGTCAATGGCCGATTGCACAGGAAACGAAACGGGGATATCTTCCGCTTCCAGCGTGATCCGCATCACCGACAGCATGTCCTTATCCACGTAGATCATTCCGTGATAAGCCGGCGTCACCCTCTGCGATTTTTCGTAGAGGATGCTCCATCTGGAATGCGCTTGCGTGACTCGATAGGAAAACACGTGCATCCTCTTGCCGCGCAACGTCGCCCAGTGGTCCCATTCAAAACGCGCCTCGGATGCCGGATCGAAAATCTCCTTCATCATCGACCCAAACTCACCGCTCGATGTAGCCCCGCCCAGCTCGCTGTAGGCAACGTCCATCGCCCGGTTGTTAACCATCACCACCTTGTAGTCTTCCTTCTGTTCGAAGTAGGTCAGCTTGGCGAGCACCGTATCTTGCAGATGCCAGAACTCCATCCCGGTCGGGTCCGCGTACCGCCGGATTACCTGTGTGCAGATGAAGTTCGGGAGGCTCTTCGCGTAGAGCATCGCGTATTCGGTTACCTGTTTCAGGATCTCAGCCTGCTCCTTGGAATCGGGCGGGGGGATCGGCTTCGCCACCACTTTCGGAGCGGGTGGGGGAGGCGGAGCCAGTCCCTTGGACGCATCGCCCAATACCTTCAAAGCTTCCACGGTCTTCGGTCCGGCGCCCAAGCCCTGCATGTCTTCAATGGTGCTGACGTCCAGCTTGTTCGTGAGCTTCACTTGCCTCAGGTACTCGGCAACTTTCTTGTCCGGCAGCCCCATCTTGGCCGACGATTGTACAAAGCCGCGCAGTTGCTCCACCGTCATCTTCATCTCTGCAAACGCGAAGGAAGAGGCCAGGAGTCCGAGGGCGAGAAGACGGCACATATATTCCATTGTGACGCGTCCCACGGCGGATTTGGTTACCGCCAGTTAGCGCTCGTCCTTTTCAAGAAGCAAGTTGATAGTGCCGATCAGGAACTGCATCCGGACCCGGATCTGCACCGGGGTCTTCTTCGCGTCGTCCGTCAGCCACACGAACGCTCGCGCCTTCTTCGGAATCAGCGCGCCGTCGAATACGAAGATCTCATACCGGATGGTCTTGAAGTCGCCCAGCGGTGTCTTCACATCCTCGCGCTCTTGCGCCTCTACCTTGACTTGGGCAAAGCGCTTTCCGTCGCTCATCGGGATGGTGCCCGATTGCCCCGGCTCCAGCTTCATGGAGCGGAGTTTATACAGGCCGCCGACCCACTCCTGAACGCAGCCCGGCGTGTCAATCTCTTTCGACAACACGGTGCTGTTCTTCAGCAGATCGCGCTCCAGATAACTCGCCTTCTTATGCGCCTGGTCGAACGTCACCTTCGTCTCTCGTTGACGCTTGCCTTCGAACGACTTCATATAGATCGTCTTCGCGCAGAACTGGTCGTCCATCTGCACCGCGTAGTTGTCTTCTACCTTGTACAGCTTCGAGACCAGGCCCGCCGATTCCAGATGCACATCGCCCTGCAAACCGCCGCTGGCCGGAGTAACGGAGATCTTGGCCGCGCCCGCGCGAATCAGCCGCCATTCCACTCCATAGGTGAGAACTTCCTTCGACGGTACGTGTACTTGCGCCATCAAGCGCGCACCCAATATCGCGGCAAACAGGACACACGAACACCACAAGTACCGCCTGTGCGGGAAGCAAGCTGGCATGACCTTTCGAGTGTTGCAGATCATCCGCGAGAGCCGCAACTATCGCGCAGGTAGACTGTGAAGTTGGTTACTGCCTTGTATCCCATTCTCTGGTAAAGACCGATTCCAGACTTAGTGGTTTGCAAAATTGTTTTCTCAATCCCGGTCTCCTGATGCATCGTTTCCAGCGCGTACCGCATCAGCGTCTCGGCGTAACCCCTGCGCTGATTCTGCGGAATCGTCGCGAGCGAATAGATGCCGACCGCGTTATCCGCAACTACCGTAGATACGATAGACACCGCCTTCTTCGCTTTGTATCCAACGAACCCGTTCATCTTGCTCTTCCAGGTGGATTCGTGCGCATAGATCTTTTCGGAGATCGTAAACGGCAAACCAAACACAACAGATGCGACGTCGGTGAAATCAAACCGTGTACGGCCGTCCTCTACCCGCCGGAACTCCATTCGCGCGGGCCTGTGATCGCGGGGCCAGATGCGTTCCGCATACATCCCGGGGGGTTGGGCCACTACTCGCATTCCGTGTTTGGTGAAAACGTGGCGCGCCATTTTCTGTACCGCTGGCGCCAGCATGTCCTCGCAAACCCAGCAGGACCACCCAAGGCCGCGCGCGGCGAAGTGAACCTCCGCATGCACGATCCGGTGGTCCAGATCCGCCAGGTTTTCCACGCGGGAAGTGAACATCGCCGAGTTGAACACCGAGTAATCGATGCCGGAAGAGGAGATCGCCAGTCCCGGTAGCTCGCGGGATTCCCCCTCAGAACTGGAGAACGAGTAGCACCGCATCGCCTCGCGAAGATTCCGGTCAACCATTTCGTACGATGGCATCTGCGCGATTACAGCAAACTGAGCGGATCGACGTCAATCACCAGAGCCGTCGGGCTCCATTTGCGTTCCAGCGCAAAGTTCCGCAGCTTCTGAAGAGTCTGGTTGAGCGTTGTCCGGCTTGCCGCTTTGATCAAGAGCTGATACCGGAACTCGTTTTTCATCCGCGGCACCGGCGCCTCGGCGGGCCCCAGCACTTTCAAATTCTCTGGCGGTGGATTCAGTAAGTGACCCAGTTCGCTGCTGATCCGTAACGCATCCTCCTGTTTCTCACTTCGCACCAACACATTCGCCAGAGCGCTGAACGGCGGATAGCGCATCAGTTTCCGGAACTGCAGTTCCTTATGATAGAACGCCTGAAAATCGTGAGTCGCCGCCATCCTGACCGCGTAATGATCGGGGTTGATCGTCTGCACCAGCACCTTGCCAGGCAGATTTCCACGCCCCGCCCGGCCCGCCACTTGCGTGAGCAGTTGGAACGTCCGCTCAGCGGCGCGGAAATCCGGCATGCCGAGTCCGATATCCGCGGACACTACGCCCACCAGCGTCACATTCGGAATGTCGTGACCTTTTGCGATCATCTGCGTGCCCACCAGAATGTCGAAGTTGCGCTCGCGGAAGCCGTGCAAAATGGTCTCGAAATGCCGTTTTCCGCTGACGGTATCGCGGTCCATGCGCGCAATGCGAGCCTTCGGGAAGTGTTGATGCAGCTCGTCTTCGACTCGCTCCGATCCGAAGCCGATGAAGTGGATATGCTCGCTGTTGCACTTCGGGCAAACCGTGGGAACCTTCTCGGCGTGATCGCAGTAGTGGCACAGCATACGGCGGTCTCGCTTGTGATACGTAAGCGTGACGGCGCAGTTGATGCACTCCAACTTCTCGCCGCAGGACCGGCACGCAACGTAGCTGGAAAAGCCGCGCCGGTTATGCAGTAGCATCACCTGCTCACCTGCTTCCAAGCGCTTCCCGATGGCGTCCAGCAGTTGCCGTGAAAACGTGCTCTGCTTGCGGGTCTCCAGGAACTCGACTCGCATGTCGATCAGTTCCACCTCGGGCAACGGCCGCTGCTCGATTCGCTCTGGAAGCTCAATGAGCCGGTATTTGCCGCGCTCCACGTTGTACCGGCTTTCAAGACTCGGAGTGGCCGACCCGAGCACGACGCAAGCGCCTGCCGCGCGTGCCCGTACAATGGCGACATCGCGGCCGTTGTATCGCGGAGTGTCCTGCTGTTTGTAGCTTTGATCGTGCTCTTCGTCGACCACGATGAGACCGAGATTCTGCACCGGTGCGAACACGCCCGATCTGGTTCCCACCACAACACCCGCTGCTCCCGACCGGATGCGCCGCCATTGATCGGCGCGCTCCGCGTCGTTGAACGCCGAATGCAGAATGGCAACCCGATCGCCGAAGCGGTGGAAGAATTGCCCGGCCATTGCAGGCGTGAGGGCAATCTCCGGGACTAGTAGCAACGCGCTCCGGCCGAGTGCCAGCGTTGCTTCGATAGCACGCAGATACACTTCCGTCTTTCCCGATCCCGTGATGCCGTGGATCAGAAACGTCTCGAATTTGTGTGAAGCGATGGAGCTTTGGATCGTGTCGAAAGCTTCCTGTTGTTTCTGATTCAGCGTGGGAACGGGCTTTAACGGATACCCCGCCATCACAGGCGCTTCCACTTGCAGCGACACCAGGCTCTTGCGGGCGAGAGATCGCGCGGCCTCGCTGGCGCCGGGCACTGCATCTTCGATCTGCTGGAGATTATGCGAACCGGGATGCAGTTCCAAGTAACTGACCAATTCGCGTTCGGACTTCTTGAGCTTGCCGCCATCCGGCCTCGCCGTGTACTGTACTCGGAGCCGTGCAGCGGATGCCCGTAACGGATCGCGGTCCGCGTGAACGTCCTCTACTTCAAGGAAACGCTTCTTCTCCAGAGCCTTAATCGCCTTCCCTGCGGCAGGCAGCTTTTTTGCGAGATAAGATGCCGATAACGGCCGCTGCTCCAGCAGTCGAAGCAGTTGGATAGTGGGGTCCTCGCCACTGTTCCCGAGCAGCAACTGCCGTGCGGCATCGCGGCCCGCATCGGTCAGCGAGTAGACCTTGGACGTTCGCACTTCTCCGGACAACGGCGTCATCATCCGCAACACTTCACCGAGCGGCGCACAGTAATAAGCGGCGATCCATTGTCCAAGCGCGATGAGATGCTCTTCGAGGACCGGTTCTTCATCGAGCAACCGGAGCGCTTCCCTAGCGGTCATAGACGGCGGATCGGAATGCGTGCGTAAAACAACACCGTTCATCTTGCGCGATCCGAATGGCACTAGGAGACGGCACCCTGGTTTCACACGATGGCGCAACGTTTCCGGCAGCAAATACGTGAACGGCTGATCCATCGGCACCGGAAGACTGACATCGGCGTACACGTCTATTCAATCAGCCCGTAGATGGGCTTGAGCGCTGGATAAATCGCCTGGAATACACGATGCAGTTTCTGATACTGTTCCGATTCAACAGGGCGCGGCTGGAGCGACTCCACTTCAACGATGGTGGCCCGGCACGCTTCCTGGACGGAGCTGAATGCGCCTGTGCCAACCATCGCTAACAGCGCTGCACCGTAAGCCGAGCCTTCCTGCGACGCCAGCGTGCTCACGCGCTTCGCAAAAACGTCGGCGAGTATTTGTTTCCAAAATGGACTGTTCGCGCCTCCACCGGAAATGCGTACGGATTCGACCGGAACCCCGATCTCCTCAATGATGCCGAGCCCGTCCTTCTGGCTGTACGATACGCCCTCAATGATGGAGCGGATCAGATCGGCGCGTGTGTGCTTTGCAGTGAGTCCAATCCATGCGGCACGGGCGGCCGCATCCAGGTGCGGAGTGCGTTCGCCCATTAAATACGGCAACCAGAACAGGCCCTGTGAACCGCAGTTGGCGGCCGCGGCTTCTTTCGTCAGATTATTATAGGACTCGCCGGGTGCGAGTTGGTTGCGCATCCACTGAAGGCTGAGGCCGGCTCCCTGCGTGACTCCCATGACGTGCCATTTACCAGGTACCGCGTGGCAAAACGTGTGTACACGGCCCTTTGGATCGTAGTGAGGCTCGTCCATGTGCGCGAACACCACGCCGGAAGTTCCCATAGTGCAGGACACGATGCCGGTTTCTACGATTCCGTTGCCGACGGCGCTGGCGGCCTGGTCACCGCCTCCGCCTACGACTGGCGTCCCCGCGGCGAGTCCGAGCTTCTCAGCAACCGAAGGCAGCAGTTTCCCGGTGATCTCACTCGATTCGTACACCGTGGGCAGTATGGCGCGGTCGAGCTGAAGGGCATCCATCATGGGGTAAGACCATCTTCGTTTCACGACATCGAACAAGGAGGTGCCGGATGCATCGGAAACATCGCTCGCGAATTCGCCGGTCAAGCAGAATCTTACATAATCTTTCGGCAGCAACATTTTCCGGATGCGCGTGAACTGTTGCGGTTCGTTATCACGCACCCATAGCAACTTCGGCAGCGTGAACCCGGTGACCACCGGATTTGCTGTGTATTCCAACACCTTGGCCGGCGTAACCGTCCGGTTGATGAAATCGACCTGTGCCTGGCTGCGCTGATCGCACCAGATCAATGCGGGACGAATCACCGCATTGTCTTTGTCGAGCAACACCAGGCCGTGCATCTGCCCGGAAAGGCCGATGCCGTGAACGTCGCTGCCCTTTGCGCTGGCTTCGGCGAGCACACCAACAACTGCGGCCTGGCAAGCGGCCCACCAGTTCTCCGGACGTTGCTCGGCCCACAGCGGCTTATGCATCCGCATGTCCTCATGCGCCGCTGTGAACGAGGCTTTCACGTGCCCTGTGCTGTCAACCAGAAGCGCTCGCGAGCCTCCGGTTCCGATGTCGATCCCTAGCCAGTACATTTCAGAGATTCGGAAGACGATGTTGCAGCGGCAAGTAAGCCGCGCCGAAGAGACCGGCCTCATCGCCGAGTATTGCTTTCGCGATGGAGGTCTTCGCATTGCGGTAAGTGAAGGATCGCCTCACCACTTCATCCAGCATCGCCGGCGCGAATTCGTCCCATGCAGCCAGCACGCCGCCACTCAACAAATACAGAGGGAAATTGAAGATGTTGATGAGCGTCGCCAGTGCAATGCCAAGCGAACTGCCCATGGTATGGAAGATCATTTTTGCCTTCTGATCTCCGCTGACCGCCTTGTTGTAAATGTCTTTCGAGGTCAGATTCTCACCCAGTCTCAACATGCGGGCCATGTTGACGATTGCTGTAGCGGAGGCGTGTTTTTCAAGGCAACCATAGTTTCCGCATCCGCAGGGATTGCCATTTGGAACTACGGTCATGTGCCCGAGTTCCCCCGCCATTCCGACGTGCCCATGCAGCACCTTTCCAGCAACGATGATTCCGCCGCCGATGCCCGTGCCCAGCGTGAGCAGCACCAGATCCTTCACATCCTTGCCGGCGCCCATCCACTTCTCACCAAGGGCAGCTGCGTTCGCATCGTTTTCGAGAATGACGGGCGTGCCCAGCCGCC
Source organism: Bryobacterales bacterium (assembly GCA_038200305.1). GTDB lineage: Bacteria > Acidobacteriota > Terriglobia > Bryobacterales > Bryobacteraceae > JANXXV01. The sequence continues at coordinate 6,174 of JBBPYD010000152.1, read as the reverse complement.
GCTCAATATCGCCGCGCACCGGAAAGCCATCGAATTGAGGCAGATTGTTGGACCCGACGATGATGCCTTCGTCTATCAGAATAAAGCCGGGGACGCCGATGCCAACTCCGGCTAGGCGATGGTCCGTGCGGTTTGCCTTTAGCTTTTCGATGGCGTCCACCATGTCCGCGATGACAGCATCGCGCCCTGCCTTGAGGTGCGTCGTGCCGGAGATTTTGTCGAGCACTTTCCCTTCACTATCAATGGATGCGGCGCGCAGATTTGTGCCGCCAAGATCGACCCCGATCGAATAATCGCTCATGAAGCCGAATCATAGCAAGTTTCACCGGCCTGCCTGCAAATACCAGCGAACTCCTGCTATTAACCGGGACAGGGATGAGCATCTTGCTGATACTAGAAGCGAAACGTGTAGTGCCGGGCTTGCGTCTGGTATGAAGGATGTCGAGAATAACGAATACGGCTCCGTTGTCGATATGTTCCCTGGGAGAGGATATGGACATCATTGGTGATCGAAAGTTCGTCGAGATTCCTGGCTCGAAGATGCACGAGCTTCCACCGCTGCTGGTGCATTCGACTCCGCACATTCAACGTCTCGACCGGGTTGTCGGGATGGCGAATCACATCATCGAATCGGAAGATATGCTCGCCGACGACATGCTGGCTGAGTTGATGCCGGAAGGCGAAGTGGACCGGCGCAAGATGGATCTCGCTCTCAACCTAGTAGAGCAGTATAAGCGGTTGGTCCTGTATTGGCAGTGGGGGGCGGACATTCTGGAGTGGATTCGCCAATGCGAAACCACTTTCGACATTCACCAGGAATTGCGTAACATTCTCCGGACGGACGTGTGGCCACATGCGGGCCGCAGTAGTTTCGTCACACTGCTGGCCGATAAGGCTGTGCAGACCAATGGCATAGAACTGGAGAAGGCTGTGGGTCTGAGGCTGACATTCCGGCAGCCGCCGCCCATTGCATGTTTTTCCGACCAGTTTTTGTTTTATCTGAATGGCTCGGTAGCCTCGACGGCTTACCAGACGTGGACCCATATGGTTCCCGATCCGGTGTCCTCGCTGCCGCCGGAGCGGTTTAGTTTTCAGGTTTACAACGTGTAGGTCTGCTACCATAACCGTTTCTATGCGGATTGCCGTTATCGGACTCGGTTTCATGGGCAGCACCCACCTGAAAGCTTTACGCAACGTGCCAGACGCGAAGCTGGTGGCGGTTTATAGTCAGGATGAAAAGAAATTAACAGGCGATCTGACCGGCATCCAAGGCAACCTGGGCGGGCCGGGCGAGGCGTTCAATTTTTCCGGTATTTCCAAATATCGAGACATCCCAGCATTGTTAGCTGATCCCGGAATCGATGCGGTGGATATTTGTCTGCCTACGAATCTGCACTCTTCGACTACGCTTGCAGCGCTCCGTTCGGGCAAGCATGTCCTGGTGGAAAAGCCAATTGCCCTCACCGGCGCGGCAGCCGATGAGATGATTGCCGAGGCACACCGCGCGGATAAAATCTTGATGGGCGCGCAGGTGCTGCGATTCATCCCCGCTTACCGGGCGCTGGCTGCGGCGTTAGACTCGGGGGAGTTTGGCAGCGTTAGATCCGCAATCTTCCGGAGGCGCTGCGCGGCGCCTGCCTGGAGCAAGTGGCTCGGCGATGCTTCGCGGAGCGGCGGTGGTGTTTTCGATTTGCTGATTCACGACGTGGATATTTGCGTGAAGCTGTTCGGCGTGCCGGAAGCAGTATCCGCGGCTGGTTACGAGGACATCGCAAATGGCGTGGATGCAATCACGGCGAACCTGTATTACCGGAACATTCCTTCGGTGGTGATCACCGGTGGATGGCATCATCGCAAGTCGTTTCCGTTTTCGATGGAATACACGGTGGTTACGGATGGCGGTACGTTTGAGTACAGCTCAGCGCGTAACGATGCAAGCGTGTACCGGGCGAACGGGGAGGCGGGTCCGTTGCCCCTGCCTGAGCAGGATGGATTTGAAGCCGAGCTTGCGTATTTCGTGGAGTGCTGCCGGGCGCGGAAGAGACCGGATTTGTGTCCACCGGAGGAGTCTGCCGCCGCGGTGAAGATAACATTACTGATGTTGGAAGCACGAAAGAAAAACGGAGAGAAACTGGCATGCCGGATTTGAGTGAACTGGAAGTTGGTGTGATGTTTTGGGCCGGACGCGACCCGGTAGCGACCCTTCGCGAAGTGAAATCGCTCGGCGTGAAGTGCGGGCAACTGAGCATTCCTGGCGACCTCTCACTGCAGGGAGCCGCCGAGGCGTGGAAGACCGCTCTAGCATCGGAAGACTTCACCGTAGTGACCGTCTTTTGCGCTTATACCGGCGAGAGCTACGCCGACATCCCCACCGTGGAACAGACGGTTGGGTTCATGCCACCGGCGACACGCGAAGAGCGTGAAGCGCGGACAATGGAGGTGACCCATTTCGCTGCCGCGATTGGCGCTCCGGGCATCGCCTGCCACGTCGGATTCGTGCCGAAGGATGTGACTGATCCTGAGTATGCGGCCGTTCGCGATCTAGTGAGGCGCATTGCCGACCACGCCGCTGAACACGGCCTGACGTTCGCGTTGGAAACAGGGCAGGAACCTGCCGAGGCTCTGTTGCACTTTCTGGTTGACGTGGACCGGAAGAACGTGGGGATCAATTTCGATCCAGCGAACATGATTCTGTACGGCACGGGAGATCCGATTCGAGCACTGGAGGTGCTTGGGCCGAGGGTGATTTCGGTTCACTGCAAAGACGGGGCATGGCCGCCGAAAGAATCGCCGAATGCGCTGGGCACAGAGATGCCGCTGGGACAGGGCGCGGTGGGAATGGATACGTTTCTCGCGAAGCTGAAGCAGGTGGGTTACAAGGGCGCCCTGAACGTCGAACGCGAGGTGGAGGACCACTCGCAAAAGCTGGCCGATATGCGGATGGGTGTGGAACTAATGAACCGGCTGAAGGGCTGACCAGATGGGTGCGGAGGTTCGGTGTACCGCTGGCCGGCCGCGTAAAGTGGTTGCGGAAAATGCAAAACCCGCCCACCTTGCTGGATAAGTGGAGAGTTTTCCGGCTTCGCTGCGAGCCCTTGCTTCCAGCGACATGTCTGACTCTGAATTCCGATCTCATCTTTCTCGGCATTGAATCTCGTGTGGTGTCCCACGTTAAAATTCACAACGCTCCCTTGCGCTAAAACGAGCCACGGGCGAGCCGCGCGGCGGGGCTGTGGATGTGAAAATCGCTAGTTTTTCGCGGACGCACACTGCACCGGGTGAAGGTGACGCGCAGGCGGAGTGTCTAAGCGCCCCTGGGGTACGATCCCAGGACGCGCAACAGATCAGCCAGTTCAGCAAGATGGCCGAGGGCCTTTTGACTCACGGGATCGTCTACTCTACCCACGAAATCCAGATAGAAAAGGTACTCCCAGGGCTTGCCGCGCAGCGGCCGCGATTCAATTTTGATCAGGTTGAGATCGCGCAATGCAAACGTGCTGAGAGAACGGAACAGCGCTCCGGGAATGTTGCGGGTTGTGAAGACCAGCGATGTCTTCCACTGCTTGCTGTCGCGCGGCGGAAGCCGCTTGCCAGGGCGGTTCAGCAGGAAAAAGCGGGTGTAGTTCTCACGATCGTCCTCAATGTTGCGCTTCAGGATCTTTGCCCCGTAGATTTCTGCGGCGACCGAGGACGCGATGGCGGCAGAATCGGTGAGCTGCTGTTCCATGATCATCTTTACGCTGCCGGCAGTGTCGTAAAAGCTGGCCTTTTCCAATTGCGGATTTTGCGAGAAAAAGTTTAAACACTGGTTGAGCGCAACCGGATGCGAGTAGACCTTTTTGATTTTGCGGAACGAAATGCCGGGACAGGCGATCAGGCTGTGAGAAATACGGACGTGTGTTTCGCCTATGATCGGGAGGTCGAAGTTTAGCAAGTGATCGTAATTCTCGTGGACCGACCCGTGCAGCGTGTTCTCGATCGGGATCACCGCCGCGTCCACCTTACCCTCGCTGAGGTTCCGGAATACCTCTTCAAAGCGCTGGCATGGGACAGCTTTCACCTTTCCGCCAACGAGTTGCTGTACTGCTACCTGGCTGAAGGCCCCCTTTTCTCCCTGAAAAGCAACGGTCTTGGGCTGTCGGATCACTTTAGGATTGTAGCGCGGGACCATCCCAGCGGTGGGCGGTTTCATTCGGAATGCCGAGCAGATCGAGAATACGATCGACACTGTGGTCCACAAGCTCATCGATGGTCCTGGGATTGTGATAAAAGCTTGGAATAGGTGGCGCGATGATGGCTCCCATTTCCGACAAGGCAACCATGGTTCGCAGGTGCCCGAGGTGGAACGGCGTCTCGCGGACCATCAAAATCAGCTTGCGGCGCTCCTTCAATGTTACGTCGGCGGCGCGTACTAAAATATTGTTGCTGATTCCGGCCGCAATGGCCGACATGGAATGTATGGAGCATGGCGCGACGATCATTGCGTCGGTTTGGAAACTACCGCTGGCAAGCCGGCATCCAATATCTTCGAGGGGATAGGAAAAATCGGACAGATTTTTCCAGTCCGCGGCAACTTTGCCGAGTTCCAGAAAGCCGGTCTTCTCGCCGGAGCGGGTGAGAATCAGGTGAATTTCGGTTTGCGGGCGGGATTGTAGCTTTTGGAGCAGCCTATAGCCGTATATGGAACCACTGGCTCCAGAGATTCCCACCACAATTTTCAAAATCGGCCTCCTCTCTCCATCTCTGTTCTGAAATCGGAACAGAATTGCTAAATCCACTTGCTCTTCCCTTCGTACCGTCGCTATAATTTTAGTCCAGAAACGCTCTACTCCTGCAATTGGTCGGGTGATGGGACAAATTCGTTCTTCTCGGGTCTTGGAGTCACTCACATAATATGGAGGAAGCGGGCCAAAAGCTTAAAAAGAAACGGGAAGAACTCAACTTACGCTACCGCGATGTGGAAGAAGCGAGTATTCAAATCGCGGGGAGGCGGAAGAACGATGAGTACATTATCGCCCTGAGCCGGCTGGCGGATATTGAGAATAAGGGCACCGTTCCGTCTGTGTACCGCCTGTATTCTTTGTGTGCGATTTACCGGCTCGACATTATGGATGTCCTCGATTGGTATGGCGTCGATGTTTCGACGTTGCCCGCGGACGCAGCCAGCATCGACATAGGACGCACGCACCAGATCGGCTTCCATTCGAACGGGCATGGGGAAGTGCAGCTTCCGCTGGCGCTGGACCCCGGCATCGACCTGCGGCGCACCACTTACCTGAGCCGCATGATTCAGCGCTGGGGCAAGCTTCCCATCATGTTATTGAACGGATTAGATTTGCGAAGCCACCGTTATGCGTTTATCGGCACCGAAGACTGGTCGATGTATCCGCTGATCCAACCCGGCTCGCTGATCTTAATCGACGAAACGCGGAGAAAAATCGTGAGCACGGGTTGGGCGCACGAATCCGAGCGCCCGATTTATTTCCTCGAGCATCGCAAGGGATATGTTTGCGGGTGGTGCAACCTGAACGATGACCAACTCGTATTACAGCCCCATCCCGCATCGCAGTGCAACCCGGAGGTTTACGGGTTTCCGGACGAGATTGACGTGATAGGCCAGGTGACCGGAGTTGCTATGCGTCTCGATCAGGGGAAGCGACGCCGTGTTCGTTCCTGAGCATCTGAAGTAAAACGTCTAAATCGGCGAGGTAGAGGTTCCGTTCGGACTCGCGGGCCGACGCCGGCACGAAATACCGGTAAGGGGTCAGGGCAGCCCAGCTTTTGAGAATTTCCCTTTTATCGTCATGTAATGAGCAGAGATAGAGGGCGAGGTCCGCCTTCTGCTGCTCCAGCGAGTAATTGAGCCAATCCTCAAACGAATCGTTATGCGTTTTGCGGAGAGTCTTGTCGGTTTCGGAATCTCCGAAGAGCAGCGACAGACCGTGGTGCTCATAACGGCCTGTGTTGGGGGCTCGCAAGGACGCGAGGTAGGCGAGCCGTCCTAAACACGACGGGATCTGAGAGAGAGTGTGGCGCCAGAGATCTGATGAGATACCGCGTTCCAATACACCTTTGGGGCGAGCTTTGGCCATAGGAAAATCCTGACTACAATATACAACAAAAGCAGCCTATCGGCACGCAAAATGAAAACGTGAACAAAACTTTTCTTTAGTT
>JBBPYD010000151.1:0-32852 GCA_038200305.1 Bryobacterales bacterium | reverse complement strand
TTCCTGTTCGATCCGCAGAACCGGAAGTACCTGGCCGCAGTTGCTAGTGACGGAATGAATCTTGGGCCTCCCGGTCTCTTCGGCTCTTCAGTAACCACTCGGCCTGCCAAGCCGGGCGATGTGATCTTGCTGTTTGGGACTGGCTTCGGGGCCACTACTCCCGCTGTACCGACGGGTCAGGTATTCAATGGAGCAGCCAAGCTGGCTAACCCGGTGACGATCACCATAGGTGGTGCGCAGGCTGATATCGCATTTGCCGGGCTCTCGGCCGCGGGACTGTATCAGTTCAATGTCACGGTTCCGGCCACGCTCGGCGATGGCGATCAGGCCGTAGTCGCCAGCATTGGCGGAGTGCAGTCACAAGATAATGCTTTCATTTCGGTGCAGCGATAGAACGGCTCCTTGGTGGGATGGCACCGGCAGTAGGGGGCCGGTGCCACTTTTTTGCAAACAGACAGCTTATAGAGATAACCGCAAACAGAAACACGCGCCGGCGTTGGGAACCGCATCCACCCAGAGATCACCACCGTGATCGAGCACGGTCTGCCGTGCCAACGCCAGACCCAGGCCGAGCCCGTTCTTTTTGCCGAGGCTCACGAATGGCTGAAACAGCCGCGACCGGATTTCTTCCGCAATCCCAGGGCCCGTATCCTCGACGCGGACGATCACGCCGCCTTCAGACTTCCCCACTGTGACTTGCAGTGAACCTCCCACGGGCATCGCTTCCAACGCGTTGCTGAACAGGTTGAGGAACACGCGCTCCATTCTGGCTCGCTCCAGTGGCAATTCCAAGTCATCCGGGACGTCCAGCATGAAATGGACGGATTGCGATTCCGCTGCTGGCTCGACCGCCTGGTATGCCGCAGCGATCACGTCGTGCAGCCGGCAGATTTCGGTCGCCTGCGTCTTACCCCGTGAGATGTTGACCAGATCCAGCAGCAGTTCCTGAATGCGCCTCGAAGCTCGATAGATATTGGTCGCCAGCCGTTTTACTTGATTGGGCGGCAGATCGCCGTCCACCAGCATCTCAGCGCCGCCATAAATTGCTGCCAGAGGATTCCGCAGATCGTGGGCGATGGAGGTGGAGAGCCTCCCAATGGTGGCAATGCGCTCCTGACGAATCAGTTCCTCCCGCGCCTGGCGGATGGAAGTACACATCTTGTTGAACGTTCCGGCTAATCGACCCAACTCATCCTGGCTCTCCACCGGCACGAAGGAATCGTAGTTCTGCCTCGCGACTTCGACCGCAGCCTTGTCCAATCGCTTGATTGGCTCAACGATACGCCTGGCTAATTCATAGCTCAACCCGAGCCCGGCCAGTAATGTAAGCAAGCAGATTGTGAGTACATCGCGCTTCAACGACGCCAGATGCTGTTGCGCCGCCGCGAACGACCGTACTATGTGGAGTTCTCCAATTTGGCGGCCCGACACATCCAGCAGAGGAGCGGCAAGCACCGCGTACTCGGTTCCATTCGCAGTTACCCGTCGCATCTGTTTCTGGTTCGACCTCATCACAGCCAGTGACTTGGTAGCTTCGGGATCGAGCGTGGAGGCGATTACGCGATCACTGGAGACGAACAGAAAGTCACTGCCGCCGGTGCCTGCCTTCAGCTTGGCGGCCAAACGCTCATCAATGAGATATCCCGCTACCAATACATTCAACAGAGCGGGCTCGCTGGACGATTGCACGTAAACCGGGGTGACCACCACCTGGTACAACCGGCCACTCTGAAACATGAAGCCGGTAGCCTGGCGAGGAAAACTGGATGCGGCCGAGCGCACAATCGACAGCTCGCGAAGAAAGGCCGTCCCTGGAGTGCCGCCGAGCGATGCGAGTACTTGTCCCCCTGGATCGGTGACAATGAAGACCGCGTTCTCTTCCGAAACCTTTGACCATATCTCGCCCGCTGTATCCTGGATGGTGGCGCGATCCCCTGTTTTGAATGCGGATCGCACGTCCGACATCGTGCTTAAAATCGAGCTCATGGAGGACAGCATCTGAGCTCGCGCGCGCCAGAGTGAATCGTACGCCTGCAAGCTGGATTGCACCTCCTGCTCCAGACCGAGCGAAGTGATTCGAACGACATGCCGTTGAACCAATGCCCCGGCGATGGTTAGCAGCAAACCGAGAGTGAGCGAAGTAGAAAGCAGAATCTTCCATAAGAGAGAAAAACGAAAGAGACGCGACGCGGTCACTTCTTGGCACCTGGATAGATCACGCCGTCTTCGGTAACGGGGGGATAATCACGGCCATACTTGTTCTTGTGAGGCGCCATGAAATATCCGCTTTCCGATATCGTCAACACTGGCAGCCTTACGGCATGGTCTTCTACCGTTAGCCGGCGCTCGAGCTTCTTCAGCGTTTCTTGCGCCGCTCTTTCATGGAACACGTGAAGCTCGTATTCACCTGGGGGTACCGCTCCTATTTGAAATGCGCCGTCCTTGCCGGAGATCGCGTAGTATGGCGTGTCTACCACCACGATTTCGGCGCTCATCATCGGATGAATATTGCAGAATACGCGCACAATTCCAGCGCGGTCGAACTTCACGGAACGCGATGTGCCGGGTGGATACAAGCCGAGATCGAAAATCTGGCCATTGAAGCTGGAAAAGGCATTATGAAAAATTGGATCGAAGTTGGGGAAGTCCACGCGCGTCCCCACCGGCACAGCCAGGACGTGTGGACTGAATCGTTTCTTCTGTTGCACGATGCGCGCGTGCTCCGGCGAGGTGCTCACCACCGCGGGAGAGAGCAGGGGCTGCAACCAGACAACAACGCCGGAGTAGTCGCGCGATTTTACGACGGCGGCATCCCGGGAATCGGGGAGTTCCACGCGCCCCGACACCGTAGCCGCCGGCATCGCATTGGCAAACGCCATAGCAGCGCAACTAAAAGAGATACGCCACAGCGAGATCATAATGATTATTCAGCCGCTTACCGAACCCAAGATACGTGGTGCGTATCTGGGATGTCTCAATCCCTAGGAACACGTTAGGCGTCAGCCGGTATTGTAAATTTGCCGCGTACGTCTGGTTCTTTGCTATGCCCCCAAACGGCAGATCTGTGTTGCGATCGTCGTGCTGTCCGCCCATGAGGTTCAGAGTCACACGGCTGGCCGCCAAATACGAAAGCTGCGCCCAGCCGCCGGTTCCATGTACAGGGATTCCGTTCCTTGGCGCAAGAATGGTGAAGCCCTGCCGCAACGTTCCCATGTTCGCCACATTCTCCCCGTTGTAAAAGAGGCCCGTCAATTTCAACTTTGATATCGGCTGTATCAGCCAGTCCACCGTGAACAATTGAGACGGTACACTCGCCGCGGCTACATGAGTGGCGCTGGTATGAAAGCCGGGGGCAATCTCGATTCTTCCTCCGTTTTGAAACTGGCGCCAGACCTCAAAGCGGCCTTGCAGGGCCGGCCGTGCGCGCTCCAGAGATCCAGCGAACTGAACGGGCAGATCGGCCGCGTTTTCCAGCGTCTGATAGAGTGCCACCTGTGCCCGGATGCCAGTATTCGGGCCGATTCCCAAACGCTGTTCTAATCGCAGCTGCGGCTGCCACAGCCACAGGTTTCCGGCCCCGGTCAGCGGCGATACACCGACCTGCGCAAGCGAACTCGGTTCACGCAGAGAAATTAGCGGCTTATCCTGGCCCACCATGACACTCTGATTTTTCCAATCCATTTCAATCGATGCCACGCGCAACCTGATAAGATGATTCAAGCTAACCGACGAGCCGCCGAACAAATCCATCAACAATGCGCCCCTGATGGTCGCGCCCAGAGCTTGTGGACCCTCGTATTTCAGACCGATGACACTCTGGCGAAGTGTCGCTCCGCTGGTTGCAGGCCCGGTGCTCACAGAGGCGATGGTTGGATTTTCAGCCCCGCCAGTCTGCCTGCCATTGATAAACGCGTTGAACAGAGCCATTCCGGTGATCGCGATGGGGAACTTTTGCGACGCCTCAACCTTGGTCTGCGCCTGTTCCTCAATGCGCCGCTCCTGAACTCCTACTCTTTCCTCCAGAGTTGGTGTGGGGGCGGCCTCCGCTGCCCCAGCCGCTGGCGCATGTACATTAGTGAGCTGTTGCTTCAACTCCCGTACTTCCTCGAGCAACATCCGGTTCTGCTGTTCCAGCCGGTCCAGCCGCCGCAGGATTTCGGATTGATCCGCGCCAATCTGCGCCATCAATACGGCGGGGAAAAATAATAATATGTACCGGCACCGGCTATTCATTCAAAAGTCTCCCGAGTGTTTGCCGCAGCTCGGCGGGCGAGTACGGCTTCTGCAAATAGGCGTCAGCTCCCAGAGAACGTAGGCGGCCGGGCGTGTTCAGATCGGTGTCGCCGCTAATCACGAGAATTGGCAAGCGCCTGTGCCGCGGAAGAGAACGCACCAGAGCGATTAAGTCGAACCCATCCATGTGCGGCATGTTAAGATCTGTCACCAGGGCTGCAATGCTTCCGTCCTCGCAGTCGAGCAGGCTCAACGCTTCCCGAGCGGTTGAAGCGACTTTGAGTTCCAGGCCGGGCATGGACAATAGCGCCACTTCGAGCAGGGTGACGCAATAATCGGTGTCTTCGACGATCAAGACGGTCCTCACCATGGGATTGTCTCAGGGCAAAAATCGATAGCCCACGCCATGAACGGTAAGGAAGTGGCGGGGGCAATCGGGTTCCGGCTCCAGCTTCTGGCGCAGGCGGACCACGTGTGCGTCCACTGTCCGCGTGTTCGGGAACGATTCATACCCCCATACGGAATTGAGAATCATGTCTCTGGTAAGAGGCCGATCCGGGTTCTGCAGGAAAAAAGTGAGTAGGTTGTACTCGGCAGGCGTGAACTTTAGTTCTGCGCCACGCCGCGTAACCACCCTGCGTTCCAAGTCGATCTGCGCGTCTCCGAAGGCCAGGATTTGATGTGCTTCGGGCGATACGCGGCGCAACACGGCCCGTATCCTGGCCAGCAGTTCTCTGGTGCCAAACGGTTTCACGACGTAATCGTCGGCGCCGATCTCAAGCAACAGAACCTTGTCGATTTCGTCGCCGATAGCGCTGAGGACAATAATCGGCGTGGAGACGCGGGTGGCCCGTAACTGTTTGCAAACCTCGACGCCGCTCTTTCCTGGCAGACGCAAATCTACCAGAATCAAGTTCGGCCTGGTGGTGAGCGCCTTCTCAAGGCCTTCGTTGCCGTCACCGGCAACCAGGGTCCGAAAACCCTCCTGCTCCAAGAGGACGCTAATGGTGTCGCGTAAGTTTTCGTCATCGTCGATGACAAGAATGGTTTGCATCCTGCTATCGAGATTTTAACCTGCTTTACACGGTTAGTTGCCGGCGCAGGGTTCTGGCTAGGTTCTAATCTCTCCATCGCCACGGCGATCAAATGTGCGTCGGTCGCCAGTTTCACCGGGATCTCGCGTCCAAAGCGTGCGCAGCGGGACTTTATGGCGAGCTAGGCCTTCGAATTTCCCGAATTGCAGCAGAACTCCGGCCGGCCCTTATTTTGACAACTTTCCCCAACTTTCGGATCGCACAAAGTGAGAACTCCTCAGTAGCTACAAATTTCTCGATCGCCGGCGCGCGTACCGGCCAACGCGAATTCAGGTGGACGGAGTCGCGGTGCCGAACAACGGAAATCCCAACCTGTCCGCCTCGCAAACAATAGAAGGGCAAGAGAAGCACGGTCATCTGCGGACCCGCCCAGAATGCACGTGAGCAGATCTTCACCGCTGCAATCGCACAGACAGTGGAAAAAGAGAGAAGAAAACGCGTCGTTACTACCAAAGACACTCGGCCCACCAAATCGCACTACACCCTTTTATGTTCGGCCGAGGAACTCCCGCACTACGTTCCGGGTGATTCTGGATACGGCTTCGTCCGTAAACAACGCGGATACCCAGGTGATGGAGCCTACGGAGAATACCGCGCCGCCGCGGTCCCGCTCATGCACCACGATCTCTGAACCGCCGTCGTCAATGTTCGTGCCCTTGGCGAGAAGCACCGTGTTGGCGGGGGAAGACGGACTCCGTTTGTCCGTCTCATGCCCTGAGGCTCCGCCGGGAATCCGCTCATGAAGTGTTTCCTTCCCGAACAGATCTCCGTTCTGCAACCCTGTACCCGCGAAGATCCAGTGCGAGGCGTCGATCACCTTGTAAGGAGATGCTGTCATGATGCCTGTCTCGGTGCAGACGACTCCAAGCAGGTTCGCTTCCGATTCCAATGTGCGATGCATCCGGCTGTCGTAAACAGTCGATCCATCAGACGCCTTGCCACCCATTTCGCCGTGCTCACTGTGCAGGTGCGAAAGACACCGCATTGTTCCATCGTCACCGAACACGATCTCGCAATTGATGCCGTTGCCGCCAAGGTACATAAGCCGTCCGCCACGCTCGAATACCCAAGTTTTCACAGCAAGATACATTTCGCGGCTCCAATACTCAGGATGCACCGCAATGATCAAGACACTGTACGAATCCAGCGGTAGAAGTCCGTCGTGAAGATGCCCTTCCCCATAAAGATCGTAATCAAACCCCTCCCGCTCGAGCCAACCGTAGAGACGCCACTCTCCGGGAGCCTGCCCGCATTGGACCCGGCCCTGGACTGGATCGGTAATCGTAGGATCGTCAAACAGATGGTTGTTCGGTTCGGGACGGTCGAACGAAAGGGGAAGGTACTCCTCGTCTTTGGGCCGCCAAACTCCGAACGGCAGAGGCTTCTGAAAGCGGTCCAGATCCTGGCGCCCGTTGACCACGGGCGTATCGGGAAGCCGGTGAGCGTTGATGTAGTTACTGCGTCCACCAAAGTTGTTGTAGACATTCCAGGTGTTGGTAGAGGCCAAAACGGCAACTTTCGCCTTCGGCTTGGACGGCGCCACTATCCACGGAAAGGAGAATGCATGGCCCGACGGCGTACGGGCCCAAAGATAGTACAGGCCGCTTCGCTCCGGCGCGGCAAGCGTGGGCACGGCGGGATAGCCTTCAGTATTCCACTTTGCTCCGCGCTGCGTGAAGTCACCATCGGGTAGGATCTGACGATTGGCTTGTGGGCCGTGTTCGTCAATCCAGCTAACCATCTGGATGAACTCTTTGTGCAGACCGTAGCGCCACAGACTCAACTGATACTGCTCGACAGCGTGAATCCGATACTCCGCAGTTTCTCCCGAACGAACCCATTTTGGCCACATATAGCCCAGCAGCCCGTCGGCGAGGAGGCGGAATTGAATCGGCTCAGAGCCCATCTCGATCATTGACGCCTTCGATCCGTAACCCGCCTTCGCCAGGGTCACACGGTAGTTGCCGGCGGGAAGATCGCCACGCAGTACTCCCCGCGGCGACGAACGCAAGATCGTGACGGCGCCATCGCCGAACGCCTCGAATTCGGCGAGAACGTCCGGCAAGGCAAGATACATCTCATCGCTAACATAAGCAAGCGTACGCATGTGAGTTTTGTCCAGCATTATGGCATGGGACTGTCGCGTCCTCGCGGGCTCGTGCAGTATGGTGGAAGGCTGATGAAACTTTTTGCTGAATTGAACCGGGAACAGATTAGGGCGGCGGCCCAGGACTCGTTAGTGGTGTTGCCGATCGGCGCTACAGAGCAACACGGTCCCCATCTGGCGACCGGCATGGACTACTTCACGGTAGAGTCGATTGCCCGCGAGGCGGCGGCGATTGCAGGCGCTCAGATTCCGGTAGTGGTGACGCCCGCGCTGCCCTTTGGCTCCTCGCATCATCACTTTGTTTTCGGTGGCACATTGTCGCTTAGCACCGTCACCTATTACCGGGTTGTTTATGAATTGCTGGAGTCGCTGGTGACCGACGGATTTACACGAATTTTCCTCTTGAACGGACACGGCGGGAACCACGAACTTGCACAGCTTGCTGTCCGGGACGTCATTTTGACGCATCCCGTGCGCGCCGCGGCGGGTTCGTACTGGAACATGGCGTGGGACGCCCTAGTGGCTGTAGGGGCCCACCGTGGGCGGAATTTGCCAGGGCATGCCGGAGACTTTGAAACGTCCGTAATGCTCTCATTGCGGCCGGAACTGGTGTCTGCCGATCGGCCTCATCGCGATCCGGTGGGGGACACGGGCCCGGACGGCAACCAGGCCCCATTCCGCGACGAGCGATACGGAGCTTGGAAAAGCATCGACGGTTTTACAGACAGCCCCGCAGCAGCCGATCCAAAGCGCGGAACTATCTATCGTGACGCAATTGCCAAGGCTGTAGCGGCGGCATGGGTGACCTATTACAACTCCTGAGAAGAGCGCTCTTCAGCCAACCGGTGATCCCTATCGAAGTGCCGAAGGATTGCATACAACACCAACCCGCCCGTCGCCATGTATACCACGCTCGTGTAAGTCATCAACTGGCCTATACCTATCGTGCGGCGGGCCATTCCACCTAGGAACGGGGCGAACCCGGAAATCGAGGCGCCAACCAGATTAAGGACCCCAACTGCAGAGGCCCGTTGCGATGTTGGCACCACATCAAATGCGGAGGGCGCCTGGTTTGCGAAGATGAATCCGGCGAAGCAACCGAAGCACATGGCAGCAATTCGTGTGGACTCCAGTGTAATGCCGGCACCCACCAGATAGATGCACGGACCACCGCCGATGAACGCGGCCAGAACAATCCAGAAACGAGCGGACCGCCGGTACCGATACAGATGGTCCGCTCCAAATCCCCCAAGCAACAGACCGATCACTGTGCCGATCTGCGGATAGACGCTCGATTCGAATCCGGCGCGCGCAAGCCCAATGGAAAACTTATCGAACAGGAATGTCGGCAGCCAAGTGTAGACCAAGTAAAGACCGAAAGTGGCCACCGAGACATAAATGGCCACCACCCGCAGCGAAGGAATTGTAAAAAGCGATCCGAAGCTTGTCAGCGTAGCGCGTGGGGCTTTCCCATTTCCATTGAAATGCGGTGGCACTCCGGAAAGAAAACGCCACAGCGGGATGGCGAAGAGTAGACCGCACGTGCCTAGAATCCAGAACGAGGCCCGCCAGTTCCAGTATTGGGCAATCAGGCCGCTGAGTGAGCCTCCCAACGCCACTCCTACCATTTGGCTGGTGGCAAAAAATGCAACCGCGCGGGACCGGCTCTCAGGCTCGTGCGCATTCGCCATCAGTACGAACGCCGCGGGCATAAAGAAGGACTCCGAAATACCTAGCAGCCCTCGGCATAGCAGCAGCAATGTACCATTCGGCGCAAAGCCGGACAGAATGGTGAAAGTGCTCCACAAAGCGAGGCTGCCTACGACGATTTTCGCTCGGGACCACCGGTCGCCCAGAATTCCGGCGATGGGAGAGAAAGCGCCGTAAATCCAAAGAAAAAGGGCGCCGATGAGCCCCAGCGCCGTATCGCTGAACCCGAACTCCTTCTGGAGTGCCGGAAAAAGCGTATACACAACCTGCCGGTCCGCGTGATTCAAAACGTAGGCAAACCAGAGAAAGGCGACTAGCGTCCACTCCGGGGCAAGCCAACCGCGCCGGTCCTCACCGGCTGCGGTCAGTATCACAGAAGTTCCGCGATGGGTGTGCCAGTTTGATCGTCCAACGAATTGGCGATCTTGATCGGGCGTCCGATAGGGGTTTCGTACTCTTTAGTCCAGTCGATTCCGAATGCCTTATAAATCGTGGCGAAGATATCACCCATGCTGGTTGCAGAACTGGTGAGTTTGGCCCCGGTCTCGTCGGTTGACCCGATAACCTGTCCACCCCGGATGCCACCGCCACCGAGGGCGAGCGACCAACTTGTGGGCCAATGATCGCGGCCCAAATCGGGATTAACGAACGGCGTACGGCCGAATTCACCCATGGCCAAAACCACTGTCGATTCCAAAAGCCCGCGTTGTTCCAAATCGTCCAGCAGCGCTGTCAGAGTACGGTCCAGCACAGGGCACAACCGGTCCCGATGGCCTTCGTCGTTTTTGGCGTGCGTGTCCCAGGAGTTGGAATGGAAACCGGCCGCCGTCACGAAGCGCGATCCGGATTCCACCAGACGGCGGGCGAGTAGCGCGCTCTGTCCAAAGGCGTCCTTTCCGTAGGTCTCCTTGAGTTTCTCAGATTCTTTAGAGAGATCGAAAGCGTTCTGTACTGCCGGATTCAACAGCATCTTCCACGCCTCAGCGGTAAAGCCATCCATGTTGGCGTGCTCGGCGCCTTCATAAGCAGCGCGATAGTGGCGGTCCACCACTTTAAGGAAGGATTGCCGGCTTGCCACGGCTTGCGCGGAAACCGATTTCGGGAGACTGAGATCCGCCACTTGAAACCCTGCCTTACTTGGATCGGGAATCGCCATAGGGTCTACATCCGGACCCAGGAAGCCGGAGCGGAAATACTCTTCGTACTGGCGGCTCTTTTCCCACTGTGGCACTAGGACGTGTGCCGGAATTCCGTTGCGCTGACCCGTCTCCTTCGCGATGACGGAGCCGATGCTCGGAAAGTGCATCGCAGGATTTACTTCATGTCCCGTAATCGCGTAGTGCGTACCCTGCGGATGGTCCGACCCCATGGTGTGCATCGATCGAACAATCGACATCTTGTCCATGCGCTTCGACGTCTTCGGAAGCAACTCAGAGATCTGAATGCCCGAAACGTTCGTGGAAATCGGTTTGAATGCGGAACTCGGCTTCGGATCCCACGTATCCACTTGGCTCGGGCCGCCTTCCAGCCACAGGAGAATGCACGATTGCGCCTTGCCCTTCACACCAGAGGTGGAAGCGGCACGTAGGAACTGACTCAAATGCATACCGAGAAACCCTAGAGAACCGGCTTTTAGAAAATCCCGCCGGCCTGTACCTGGATGCCTGTTGAAGTTCATTTGTGACTCTCCTATTTTAGTGGTTTTCCGAGAATTCGCGTGAGCAGAGTACTGCCCAGACAAAGTCGCGAAGCGCCTCTTCGCGATTCTCGCGCGAAGCGATGAGTTTCCGGATTGCCGCCGACTCGTCCGCCCCAGGGAGACGGGAATAAGCAGCTAGATAAAATTCTTCAATCACCTGATCGTCGGATTTTGCCTGAGTCAGCAGGGTCCGCAACCGGCTTCCAGGCGCCGCAAGCTTCTCCTGATACTCGGCACCGGCCAGCATATGCAACGCCTCGTTTAGATTCGCTTTGCCGCTACGCTCCGGCAGGGTCAAACGGTTCGGGCGTCCGTAGATATCCAAAAACCGGGAATAGTACATATCCGGCTGGCGCAGCGTGATAGCGCGAGTTCCTGCGGGTGCCCGTCCGGAATCCTTCTCATCGCCGGAAACACCGGTGTTGAAAATTTCCTTCACCCCGGTTACGGAGCTTATGGCGTCCAACATCACTTCCGCGTCCAACGCGCGCGGTGAGGCGTGCGAGTAATTAGTGTGGTCTTCGCTGTTCGCCGGAAGCGGCCTGCCGCTTAATTGATACGTGCGCGAACTGGCGATGGTCTTGATTAGAAACTGGAGATCGTGGTGATGAGACCGGAATTCCGCGGCAAGACGGTCGAGCAGTTCGGGATGGCTCGGCGGATTCGTCGAGCGGAAATCATCAACAGGATCCACGATGCCTCGACCGAACATGTAGCTCCAAATGCGGTTCACTGCGGCTTCAGCGAAGTACGGATTCTTCACCATCCAGTCAGCAAGAACCTTACGGGGATTCTCCCGGGCCGAACCCTCCACAACAGTCCCATCCAGCAATGCGGGCTTCAACTCTACCTTCGTGCGCGGATGAAAAAGCTTGATAGAGCCGTTCACATCGGCATTGCCCATTGCCTCTCCGGCGGGATGATCGAAGACTACGTATTCGTTACCCTGATCTCCCATCTTGAACACACGGCTGAAAAAGGCAGCCAGACCCCAGAACTGATCCTGGCTCCAGGCTTCATACGGGTGGTTATGGCACTGTGCGCAATCGAGCCGCCGGCCAAAGAACACGCGGACTTCTTCCGCCATGGTCTCGCCGGCGGGCCCGATTACGTCATAGGGGAGATAGTGGCGGGTGGGGCCGTCGTAACCCTGAGCGGCAATCCGTTCACGGGCCATCTGGTCGTAGGGCTTGTTCGTCGCAATGCTCTCACGAACCCAGTCCGCATACATCTGGCTCCACTTGGCGTTGATCCCGTTCGGAAACACACCTACGCGGAAGAGATCATCGAAACGATACGTCCAGTAGTCGATGAATTCCGGCGAATTCATCAGCGTGTCGATCAGTTTCGTCCTCTTGGCTGGATCCTTGCTCGCCAGAAACTCACGCGCCCGCTCCGGAGGAGGCAGAGTGCCCGTCAAATCCAGACAAATGCGCCGTAAGAATTCCTGATCGCTCGACAGAGACGACGGCGGGGTGCGGAAGCGCCGCAGCTTATCGAATACAAATTTGTCGATGAAGTTGGAGATCGGCGGGTCTACGTAAGCCGCGAGAGGAGGGCCGATGACGCCGACAGTGGTGCTCGCGGCCAGACCTGCAGCCCGCACCAATACCGACGTCTCGCCGAGGCGTCCTGCCGTCACAATGCAGCCGTTCGCTACCGTGGCAACCGTTTTATCGTTCACAACGCACAGAGCCTGGCCCGAAAAATCTTCGGTGCGGCCATCTGCAAAACGTGCCGTAATCAACAACCGCTGCCGGCCTTCCGCATCCAGCGTAACGATCTTGGGATAAACATCCAGGGCCACGATGCGGTTCTCTCGAGTACCTTCCGGACCGTAGGGAGCACCATCGGTCACCCACTTCAAAATCGTGTTGTAATCCGGCGACCCTACTGCGAAGCGCCTTCCGCCGCCATGGGGTATGGAGCCGCTGGCCTTCAGCAGAATCAGACTTTTCGCCGGGTCCTTGATGTCAATTCGTGGCACTCTCGCGCCCTTGATTTCAGCCGTCAGGACCTGATAACCACCGCCCTTCACGATCCATTCGTAATCGTCTTTCGGATTCAGAACACCAGGGGAGAGTTTAAAGCCGCCGCGCCCCTTCACGCCGCCGTGGCAGCCGGACCCGTTGCAACCCTGGCGAGTGAAGATATTGCCGATGTCCCGGCTGAATTGGAACTCGCGAACCGCTGAAGCGTCTTCGATGTGCAGAGTGGTTGTTGCGGTGTGACCAGCGGCTATCGCGGTTACGGTTACCGCACCGTCTTTCTTCGCACTCAGTTTGCCGCCCGGCTCAATTGCGGCAAGGGTGGGATCCGACAATTTCCATTGAGCTTCGCTGGTAAGATCGCGCTCGCTGCCATCCGGATAGCCGCCGACAACCAACAGTTGTTGCGACGCACCATCGCCGTGCAGAGTGCGACCCTTCGGCTCAATGCGAATCGAGCTGGGCGCAGCGGCAAAAACGAAAGCCGGCAGCAGGAGACTCAAAGTAAAAACAGATTTCAAGATGGCCTCCGTCCGATTACCATCACTGGAATCTCACCCACGCGAATCGGGTTTCCTAATTTCCCTTTCACCACCGGCCGCACTATTACGCGTACCAATACCGGATCGTTGGACGGGACCGCATCGAGCGAAGTTACCAGCAACAACGAAGCAACCTGCGGCTTCGGAATATAACGCTCCACTTTACCCGCGTTAGGCAAAGGTGGACGGTCGGCTGGCTTCTCCATGGCGGCGACCGCGGTGACGCCCGCGGGCAAACCCTCCGCCTCTAAAGCGACCACACCGCCAAATTCCTCTTCCCGGTCCAGGGTAACCGTGAGCGTGTGTGTTTCACCCACGTGCAGGTTAAGGTGATCCGCCGACGCGGTCAGCTTTCCAACATGAGGAATCTGAGGCCGCACCAGAACGCGGTATACAAAATCAGTTCCGCCGCGATCCGTCGTGATATCCCGGATTTGTAACGTGTATACACCGGGCGCGCTCATGGTGAAGGCCGTCTTCGGCTGAATCATTTTCATCATGTACAGGCCGTTGTTGTTCAACTTCGTATATACATTGGTGACGATCTCGTTGCCGTTCGATTCAGTCAGCCGGACAATCGGGTTAAACCGGGGCATCGTTGCTTGGGGAGTCTCAAGCTCGATGACTAGATCCTGCGCGTGTTCCAACCGCAACTGGATCACGTGAGCTTCACCCGGCTTTTCAATCCGCCCTTCCACTATGCCCGGCGGAGTCATTATCGGAACATTTGCAGACCCCTCTTTCACTGCGCGGAACGACTCTGCGCTCTTCGGATCTTTTTCATCGCTTCCACGGCTGGCAACCTCCGCAATCCAGTTTGACGCCATAACCCGTGTGAACTGGCGCTCTTCCCAGGCTTTCCCGAGTTCCGGATGCAGAATCGGGGGCGGTGTAACGCCGGGTGTGATGCGCAGATCGTAAACGTAATCGGGACCGCCCTGGCCGGAGAATGACCCAATCTGCACCAGATATTTACCGCCGTTTTCGAACCGGTGCACCAGGCGCGCATCGTTCGACAAGCCGGGAAAAAATAATGGCTCGTCATTGAACGCGATCCTGTTCACGCGCTGCGGGTCGAACCAACTGCCGGACTGTTCGGCAATAGCAATGGACGGATCAAAACCCTTAAATCCGGAGTGCGCCTCCAGCGTAAGCGTCTGCCCTGCCTCAATGGTAATGGGAAAAACATTCACGTCACCAGCTTTGGCTATACACCCCTCAATACTCACCGGGAAACGGTTGATAGCCGTGTCGGCGGCGGGTTGAATCGCCGGCGCGCCACCGGTGACGCCGAGTTCAATTTGGTTTGAGATCCCTGCCGGAGTAACCACACGAAATTGATGAGGACCCGAGGCCGCGGAAGCCTCGACCGCGACCTCAGCCCGCACCAGATCATTATTGGCGTCAGGAGATTCCACACCGATCACTCGCGCGCTAATACCACTCGCCGGAAACCATAGGCTCCGGGCGTCCTTCAAGTTCTTGCCCCGGACGGTAGCTTCGTAGCTATGACCGGCTTGCCCGCTGAGAGGGTAGATACTGGTGATCTTCGGCTCGGCTGTAGGCGCAGGTACTTTGGCGCCGAACGATGGAATGACAGCTAAAAGTGCGGTGAATGCGTTGATCCGTAGGATGGTCACAGCCAAACCTGTTTCCCTTAATTCTAAGCTTAAGGACTAACGGGCCTGTTGTGCTACACACGTCCATCTATTGGAACAGAAACCGGGAAACCGTCCGCCAGGGGTTCGGAGGTAGCCGTGCGCCAATCCATAAGGAGGATAAGCGGAGAAACACCTAATATCAGATATCGTTCAGTCTGCTGAACAGTAAGGTTTGGAAATAAGAAAATGACCCTACGATAAACCCATTACAGGGTCATTCGGAAACTAAGAAGAGGATCGCAAGATGCTCAAAACGCGGTTGTCTATCCGTCTGTGCAGGCTAGACTCCGTCCGGTCTCTTGCATATGTCTCCCGAACATTTGACCAAAACTTATGAGGAGCCGTATGCAAAATCCGATCCGTTCGCTTCTTTTTCTCGCCCTGACCGCTCCGGTTTGGGCCCAGTCCACCGCCACTATCGTTGGCCGCGTGACCGACAGTTCCGGGGCAATTCTCTCAGGAGCAAAGGTAACGGTGCAAAATCAATCAACCAACCTGGAGCGCTCCACTTTGTCTTCAGAATCCGGTGATTTTGAAATTCCATTCTTGCCCGTTAGCGGCAGTTACACTCTTACTACCGCGAAGGAAGGTTTCCAGACGCAGGAACTGACAGGTATTGTTCTACAGGTGGACCAGCGTGCCCGGTTCGACGTTGCGATGAAGGTCGGTAATGTCTCAGAAAAGATCGTTGTCTCTGATTCCGCTCCGGTGGTGAACACTGAAAGCGGTTCCATCGGCCAGGTTATTTCCAATAAGAAGATTGTAGACCTGCCATTGAACGGCCGTAATTTCGTACAGTTGACCGCTTTGCTGCCAAACGCCATTGTCGGGACATCCGGCACTGTTGGCGGGACGGTGGTCGCAGTCAGTGGTGGACGCCAGAGCAAAACAGAGTTCCTGCTTGACGGCATCAGCATCAACGAGCAGTTGTTCGACGGTGTTGTGATGAGGCCATCTGTAGACGCCATCCTTGAGTTCAAAGTGCAGGCCAATTCATTCTCTGCCGAATACGGCCGTGGCAACGCGATCGTAAACGCAACTATCAAGTCGGGCAACAATGATCTGCACGGCACCTTGTTTGAGTTCCTTCGCAATGACAAGCTGGACGCGAGAAACTTCTTTCTCGCGAAGAAGGCTTCTTACCGCCAGAATCAGTTCGGCTTCGCAGTGGGTGGGCCGGTAGTTCTCCCGAAATTCAATGGCCGCAACAAGAGCTTTTTCTTCCTGAATTATGAAGGCACCCGCATTCGGCAGGGCCGCAGTTCCAACGTCCTTGTCCCCTCGGACGCATTCCGGAAGGGCGATTTCAGCTCTTTGCTTCCAAGCACCGTAATTAAGGATCCCCTCACGGGCGTTCCATTCCCGGGCAACATCATTCCCCAGAACCGCATCAACCCGGCCACCGCGTACTTCCAGCAGTTCATGCCCGCCCAGAATACGGCGACGGGCACCTTCTCGTACGCAGCACCATTTCAGAACGATCAGAACCAAGGCAACGCCCGGTACGATCACATCTTCAGCACGTCCGATTCGATGTTCGTCCGTTACTCCATCAACCACCTGGAAGCGTTCAACCCCGGTTCCTACCCCGTAAATGGCGGCACCACACAGCGTCAACGCGTGCAGAACCTGGTTGCATCAGAAACGCACATCTTCTCGCCGGCAATTGTTAACGAACTCCGGCTTGGATACACCAGAATGCACAACGCCAACCTGAACCAGGGATTAGGCACAAACTACACGGGCCAATCCGGGATCGGCGGTTTCGAATTCACCAGCCTCAACTTTCCCGGCTTTCCGAACTTGAGCATCACAGGTTTCCAGGGCATTGCAGGCAACTCGTTCCAACCCTTGGTTAACCCAACCCATAGCTACGAAATCGTCGACAACGTGTCCGTGATTCGCGGAGCGCACACGCTTAAATTCGGAGCGGATTTGCGGAACTACCGCCTTACTTCGACCAACTCGGCAAACTCGCGCGGCGCATTCTCGTTCAACGGCACTTACACGGGCAACGGCTACGCGGACTTCTTGACCGGTTACCCAACTTCAGGCAGCCGAAGCTTCCCTAGAAACCTATTCGGTCTCTATGAAACGCGTTATCACTTTTACGTGCAGGACGATTGGAAGGTTGCTCGTAACCTCACCCTGAACATTGGACTCCGCTACGAATTGAACCTGCAGCCGACCGCCATGTTCGGTCAGTCGGCGCGCTTCAACTTCCAGACTCAGAAGTGGGAGGTATCCACTTACAACGGTCAGATCAACACGGTCTCTCAGCAGGTCGCGCAGTTCGCTTACCCCCGCTTCGCGGA
Source organism: Bryobacterales bacterium (assembly GCA_038200305.1). Taxonomy (GTDB): domain Bacteria; phylum Acidobacteriota; class Terriglobia; order Bryobacterales; family Bryobacteraceae; genus JANXXV01. The sequence continues at coordinate 15,503 of JBBPYD010000151.1, read as the reverse complement.
TCAGATCGTAAAAGCGACGGACGTCGGCTTGCCGAATAAGCTACTTTACAACGATTACAAGAATTTTGCTCCGCGCCTGGGACTGGCATGGCGTCCGTTCGGCGACAACAAGACAGTAGTACGCGCCGGCGCAGGTATCTTCTACCTGATGACCAGCGGAAACAATTCGGTTAGCGCACCGATTATTAACGTCCCGTTTATTGTGGATGAATCCAAGCAACAGACCACCGTGAGCGGTTTCCCGACCATACCCGTTCAGAGTTTCTTTGCTCCGTTCAGCGCCAACGCCAACTTCGCCACGCCGTTGACCTTCGGCTTCAATCCGCACCAGAAAACGCCTGAGATGTATCAATGGAACTTCGCGATTCAACGCGAGCTAGCCAGGGACATGTCTTTGGAAGTAGCCTATGTTGGGAACAAGGGGACACACCTTGAACAGGTGATTCCGCAGAACCTGCCGAGGATCAGTTCCACGGATCTTCGTACATTCCAGTTGCGCCGTCCGAATCCTCTACTTGGAACAGGTAGCTACTATGACAACAGCAACAACTCAAACTACAACGCCCTTGAAGTTAAACTTGAACAGCGCTTTTCCCACGGCGTAAATTTCCTGCTGGGCTATTCCTGGAGCAAAGCGATCGACGAAGGCTCGAACGATCAGGGTGGCGATGCGATCAACAACCCGTTCAACCTGGCAAGCATGCGCGGACGTTCCAACTTCGACGTCGGCCAACGCCTGGTACTGAGCGGCGGCTGGGAACTCCCGTTCGGAAAGGGACGCACCTACCTGTCCTCTACGCCCCGCCCTCTAGATGCCATAATCGGCGGCTGGCAACTAGGTGGCATCTTCACAGTCCAGGGCGGTTTCCCATTCACGCCCAGCATGTCAAGCGATCCTGCAAATGTTGGCTTCGCATACGCCCGCCGGCCGGATGTTGTTGGTACCGGGAGGGTTGACTCCTGCACTGCGCAACGATGCTTTAACATTGCAGACTTCCGTGTTCCGGCGCCATTCACCATCGGTAACGCGGGCCGCAACATTCTCCGCGGGCCGCGGTTCACCAATCTCGATTTCTCGCTCTTTAAGAACTTCAACTTCACTGAACGCATCTACTTACAATTCCGGGCAGAGGCTTTCAACGCTCTGAACCACACGCAGTTCAACAATCCAAACACAAACATCGAACTGCCGGCTTCCGGCGGCCATATTTTCTCGGCTAGGGATGCACGGATCGGACAGTTCGGTTTGAAACTGTACTTCTAATTGTTCTAAGACGCCTATGCTGGTCCCCCGGAGAAGCGGGACCAGCTTCTTCTAGCTAATATTCCCAATGAACAGGCGCGAATTCGTCGTCACCGCAGCCAGTCTTGCCCTTCCCGTTTCTGCCGCCCCTGCAACCGGATTCGGCTATCGCGGTTATCTGGGCTGGATCACGGATTTGGCTACTTTTGCCGACACCTACGCCCAATGGCCATCCATGCGCCTGGATGAGCCGCTGCTCAAGGACTACCGCGAAACGTTCACGATGATGAAGCAGCTCGGCTTCGAGAATTTGTGTATCTGGGGCCTCTATGTTTCCCGTGCCTGGCCCGTCGATATCTCGAGCGCGGTAACTCCCGAACGCGGAAAGCTGGTCAATAAGTTGATCTCCGATGCTCGCGCAAAAGGAATCCGGATAGTGCCGGGCCTTGGTGTTTACTCCTGGGGCTTCGACGAAATTCTGAAAGCAAACCCGCACCTGCGCAAGACAGCCAACCAGAACGCGATGTGCGGTAGTGAAGAGGAGTCTTGGGAATGGATACGCAAGGTGATCGACTATGTCTTCACCCGCTTCCCAATTGATGGTGTCAGCATGCAGTCGGCGGACCAGGGCCGATGCACCTGTGACAAGTGTAAGCGATATTCCGGAGCTGAATATCACGTGATGCTAAACATTCGTTGCGCCAAGTACATCCATTCCCGCTGGCCTGGCAAAGTGGTCGCGGTTAGCGGATGGGGCATGCGCTTTGAAGATCCGGAGAGCCTTCCTCACCTGGTAGAGTTGAGCCAGAATATCGACTATCTGATCGACGTTCACGATTCCTCGCGGCAGCGCGGCCCTGCACTGCGCGCCAAGCTGATCTCATCTCTGAAATGTGCTTTCGGAACCATCGGCGGACCGCAAGTGGAGCCGCCGCAACATTGGGCACGCGATCGCTGGTTTCTACCCACCGCTCGAGGCGCGGCAACTCATCTGGAGTCGCTCTACAAGGAAGGCGGACGGGCTTGCGAATGGTTCTATCACATCCTTGCGAATCCCGGTTGCGAAATCTCAACCTGGGTAGTAGGCAAGACGCTCGCTGAGCCTGGGACTTCTTGGAGAAAGCATCTTGCGAGCAGCGTAGAACAGATCTATCGCGTCAGGAACACCTCGCTGCGGGACGGATTGAGTGAAGCGTTTATCGCCGCGGAAGATGCATACATGCGCTACCTGCCTCCGAATTTCTGCGGGACCATTTCAATGGAGCCTCTGGTGTCAAGTAAGCCCGGTGATCCGGTTTATACATCGAAGCGGCTGACCGCGGCGCAGCGGGCGGAATATTCCGCGAATCTGAAACCGGTCCGGGCGCAATTTGTCAAGCTGGAACGCGAGATACCGGAGAAGCGGCGCATCGCGTTTATACTCCGCGCCCTGGACAATGTGCAGAAGGATCTATCCTAATAAGACATGATCCTGCTCTTTCTGGCTCAAATCATCGCAGCGACGCCTTTCACGGAACCACACAGCTTCACAAAAGAGATTGAGGGTCCAGCGTCTGATCGGAATGGGAACATCTATGCGGTCAGTTTTGCCCGGAAGTCCACCATCGGCCGCGTTACGCCGGACGGCAAAGGCGAAGTCTTCCTGGAGATGCCCGAGGGTTCACTCGCCAATGGTATCCGCTTCGATCGGAAGGGGACGATGTTCGTTGCCGATTACACGGGCCACGCCATCTTGCGGGTTGATCCGAAGACACGCAAAATCCAGCTCTTTGCACACGAGCCAACGATGAATCAGCCTAACGATATCGCCATCTCACAAGATGGAACGCTTTGGGCGTCCGATCCGAACTGGGCCAAGTCTACCGGACAGGTCTGGCGCATTGACCGCAAGGGCAAGATCGCGAAAGTAGCCGCGGACATGGGCACAACCAATGGAATCGAAGTCAGCCCGGACGGCAAGATTCTTTACGTCAACGAATCCGTTCAACGCAACGTCTGGGCCTTCGATATCCAATCTGGCGGTTCATTAACGGGTAAAAGACTGCTGGTTCAGTTCCCCGATTTCGGCATGGACGGCATGCGCTGCGACGTGGACGGCAATCTCTACATCACGCGCCATGGCAAGGGCACTGTTGCCGTAGTGTCGCCGGACGGAAAGGTTCTGAAAGAAATCGACGTACTGGGGAAGATGCCGACCAATATCTGCTTCGGCGGCCCGGATGGCCGGACGGCGTACGTGACGGAAGTGGAGCAAGGCCGCCTGGTTCAATTCAGAACGGATCGGCCGGGATTGGAATGGCAGCGCTGGAAAAAGTAGCTTTTAGACGCGGTATCGCTTCAGCATTTCCTCATCGAGTTCAACCCCGAGGCCGGGACCGGAAGGCACTCTTACCGCGCCATCTTTGAACTCAATTGGTTCAGCAAGGAGGTCGTGCTCATAACCGAGCGGCCCTAAAATATCGCACGGAAATTCCTCCGCTCCGATGCCGGGACTCGCCGTGGCCAGGTGAGTCATGGCGGCACTGGCAATCCCGAGTTCCAGATTGCTTCCCACCGTGCAAGTTAAACCTGCCGCTTCTGCAACAGACGCTATCTTTCTAGCGGGACCGATGCCGCCGCCTTTACCTACGTAGATGGAAAGAATGTCGGCAGCGCCGGCATGGGCCAGCGCCATGGCGTCTTGCAACGTATAGCAGCTTTCGTCGGCCATCACCGGGACGGATACCGCGCGGCGCACATCGGCCAGCCACTGAATATTCAAGGGAGCCGTGGGCTGCTCGGCGAAGAAGATGTTGCTCTGGTCGGACATGCGGCGAATCGTCTGGATGGCGACACGAGGGCTCCAGCCGCCGTTTGCGTCAATCCCCAGCCGCACGGAAGCTCCAATCTCGGTGCGGACTGCTTTCACGCGTTCGATATCGGATTCCGGCTCCATCCCCGCTTTCACTTTAAGCGCTTTCAATCCCTTTCTCATTGCCCAGGCCGCGATTTCCGAGGCCCGCTTCGGATCGACTCCGGATACTGACATTTTGATCGGGACGGTCTCCCGAATCGCACCACCCAGCAAGCGGTAGACCGGAAGGCCAGCGGCTTTGCCCAGAATGTCCCAAAGGGCAATCTCAATTCCAGACTTCGTAAAGGGATGGCCAGCCACAGCACGCCGCATCTTGATCGTGAGCCGCTCAATATTACGCGGATCTTCGCCGGCGATGGACGGCTCAAGAAAATCGCGAATGATGTGAACCGCAGTCAGCGCGTCTTCCCCGCTCCAGACCGGCGTACAGGAAACTTCCCCAAGACCTGTGATTCCCTCGTCCGTATGAACTCGCAAAATAACAAATGGCGATTCAGAATGAAGACCTAAGCTACCTCGGATGACAAACTCCGGGCGAATCGGCACCTTCACCGGGATAGTTTCAATACTCCGAATACGCATGGACGCTAGAGCACTCCGTATTTTTCGAACACGTCGCGCAGATACGCGCCCTTCATCAGTTCCGCTCGCGAGCTATTCTCCCGGCGCACTTTGTCGGAAGCCAGGTCGATCACTTCAGTAACAATGCCTTTCGGAACGACAACGACGCCATCAAAATCGGCGAAGACAAAATCACCGGGATTTACGATCACCTCGCCACATTCCACCGGAACGTTATATGCCGTGACGCAACCACGGCCGATGGAGTCTACCGGCTTAATACCCGTAGCGAAAACCGGGAAACCGAGCTCTTCGATTTTCTGAACGTCACGCACTAATCCATCGATGATCGCACCTCGCGCTCCCCGGACTTTGGACGCAGTGGAGAGCAGTTCCCCCCAAGGCGCATTACGCAGGGATTTCTGAGTTCCTACGACAGCGACCTCCCCAGGCAGCAGGCTGTCTACCGCTTCGATCTCGACTTTGTAAGGATCGTCAGGTATGTGGTAAAGATCCGAGCAACTGATGGTGCGCGCCCAGCCTGCCACTTTGCAAGAGGGATAGAGAGGCCGTAAGTATTCGCGCATAGCCTGATGCCGAACTCCTAATTGATCCATTGAGTCGGACACCACAGCCGTATAAAGATTCTTCTCCGCAAATTCACAAATCGCCAGGTCGTGCTGAACGCTATGCGATTCGGTACCGTTCGATGACTTGATCATTAACCTCAACTCCTAAACCCGGTCCCTCAGGGACTCGTAGATAGCCGTTTTCCATACGCAAAGGATTTTTGACCAGTTCCCTGCTCAATGGACCTTGCGAAGTATTAAATTCGACAAACTCGGCGCGCCGTTGAAACGCCGTAAGGTGCAGCGAAGCGGCCGTCAAGAGATCGCTCGACCATGAATGTGGAATCACCAGACGGTTCGCGCGTTCCGCCATATGAACAACTTTGCGGGCAACCGTGAAGCCTCCGCACCGTGACAAATCGGGCTGCAACACGTCAACGCCGCCGCGCTCAATTAGAGTTTGGAAACCCCAATCGGTTGCCTCCTGTTCGCCACACGCAATGCGGATGTCGGTTGCTTCGGCAACCTGCCTGTAGCCGTCATAGTCTTCTGGGTGAAGCAACTCCTCCACGAAATAGGGCTCAAACTGTTCGACCGAACGTACTACCTGAATGGCTTCTTTCGCTGTCCGCTCCACAAACCAGCCGGTATCTATCAACAGATCGTTCTTCGTGCCAAGAGCTTCGCGGGCAGCTTCCACCAGCTTCACGTCCATGCGGCGGTCTTTTCCGAAAACGCCCCAACCAAACTTCACCGCTGTAAAACCCTGGTCCATGTAGACGCCCACCGCTTCCCGCATCGCCTCGGGGGTTGGACGGAAAAGAGTGCTGCCGTAGGCACGAACCTTGTCGCGCCACTTGCCGCCGAGCAGTACGTGAATCGGCTGATCGTAAGCCTTTCCGCAAATATCCCAAAGCGCAATATCGATGGCGGAGATCGCCTGCAACGCCGCACCCCGGCGTCCGAAGTAGATCGTGCCGCGATACATCCGATACCAAAGCCTCTCTACCTCCAGCGGGTTCTGGCCAACAAGCAAGGAACGGAGTCCATCCATAAATTCCATGCCTTCGTCTTTGCTCCACTTAGGCGTATCAACGCACGCCTGCGCCACTTGCGCAGCAGTCTCCATATCCGAGTAGCCCATAAAGCCGGCGTCGGTGGATACTTTTACAAGGCCCATATAAGTAGGGCCGAGCGGTTCTTCGGCGCCTTCGGGATTGTTGTACAGCCCCTCGGATTTTAAAACCATCAACTCGACATTGGTGATCTTCATCCGGTGACCTCAGTCCAATCCACACTTTCAGCAATCACAAACAACGTTTGTCCTTTCAAGGGACGAGCCCCCAGGTGCAACATCGCTACAAATCCGGCGCGCGGCGCAAGTATGTTCATGCCTCGTGAAGAGTGGTCGGAAAAGTCATGGAGGCGGCCCAACAACTCGCCTTGCTCCACGGCCTGCCCGGCTTGGACAACCGGCTCCCAAACGCCATTTGCCGGAGCCGGTATATATGCGTCCAGCTTATCCGCCTTGATCAATCGGGTGGGCCCGGAATCTGCGGGCCGGATCTTAACAATCCCGCTGTCCAACAAGCCATAGTGCCGCAGGACATTCTTTACGCCGTCGTAAGCGTGACGCACGCCGAGCCGGTCCGTGGAGGCCCCTGCGCCTAGTTCAGTACCGATTGTTACTTTGCCTTCCGCTTCCGCTTCATCCGACAGTAAGCCTGAGGCCATGGCGCTGGAATAAATCAGCGCAAACCCTGTATCAAACAGTTGCGATACGTTGGCAATCTCCGCACGCTGTATTGGATCGGCAATGGGATGAAAGGAAGTGCAATACGGAAATGCGCCTTCCATCCCACCTGAATGGATGTCGATGACCACCCGGCCAAGCGGGAATATTCGGGTCTTCACGAAGTTCGCGATGCGAGAGGAAACAGTGCCGCGGGCGTTGCCCGGAAAGGCGCGATTCATATTCACGCCGTCCAACGGAGAGGTTCTGGTATTAGCTACGCAAGCGCTTTCACTTAACTGCGGCATTAACACCAGCCGTCCCGTCATCTGATCTGGATCCAAATCGTTGCACAGCCGCTTGAGGCCAACCTGCCCCTCATATTCATTGCCGTGAGTGCCGCCGAAACAAAGCACTCCATTCGCATTCGCCCCGCGTGTTCCATTGATTACAGTCAGCGGGACCAGTGAATAGCCCCACGATCCATCCAAGTGAAAGGCAACCTGATAGTGATGCTTACCGGGCAAGCTAAAATCAATTTCGTCGAAGTTATGAATGACTGCGGGCATGGATGTCCGGTAATTTCCAGCGTACTGAGCGTGCCGACTAGCGTCAACAGAGCCCCGCGGTTTTCGTTCACAAATCTGGACGGACGGAGTACTAATGTTGCCGAAATGTTGGTCTTTGGCTAAATATGGGCGAAACTACAGTTAAAGCCATGTCCGGTATTCCGAACGCCACAGCCGTTCAACGATCTCTCGCTATCCTTGAATATCTGGATAGTTCACGCCGCGGACTCAACATTTCTGAGATCAGCCGTAAGCTGGGCATACCCAAGAGTTCCGCTTACGTTATTGTCATGACTCTGGAACGTCTCGGTTACGTGGAGCGGAAACCAGATTCCCTGAATTATCATCTTGGGCTGAAAGCTTACGGCTTGGGCAGGGGAATGATGAAGAATCTCTCCATTGCCGATGTCGCGCTGCCGAACCTGAGAGCCTTAGTGGATCAGATTCACCTTCCGGCACACCTGGCGGTTCCCGACGGCGACCAAGGCGTTTACATACAGAAAGTGGATACGCCAAGTCTGATCAAGATCGACACGTATATTGGCCGGCGTATGGACCTGCACTGTACTGGCGTAGGAAAGGTGATTCTGGCTTATGGTGCTGAAGAAGTGGTGGAGCATATCCTTGCTAAACAGGCCTACATCCGTCACACGCGTAACACGATTACCTCTTCCAAGGCGCTGCGGCGCGAATTGATCCGCGTGCGGGAAGCGGGCTACGCAGTGGACGACGAAGAAGAAGAACTTGCCGTACGCTGTGTCGCTGTTCCTGTCTTTCATCCCAGCGGACGGTTTGCCGCCGGACTATCTGTGACGGGAACCACGGCCCAAATTCCGCTGGAAGCCATCGAGCCTCTGGCGGAGCGTTTGAAGCAGTCCGCCGCGGCCATATTTCCGCCCATTCACCACGGCCATCCTTAGGGTCAGGCGTTTATTCCGAGGACGCCGAGCGTATCCCGTTGGAACATCTGTTCCATTTTGTCCATGTTCAAGCGCGGCAGATTTGTGCCATCCAGCATGTTGTTCAGTGCACGCATGCCATCCAGCGTGCCCTGCACGGTGGTGAACGGATAGTCTGTACCAAACAGCACCTTGTCCCAAACACCGTATTCCTGCACCAGCATCAGGGAATGGTAAAGCTGGAAAGGCCGGTAGTACAAAGCGGAACAATCGGCGTAAACGTTCGGGTGTTTACGGATCGTTACTACACACTCACCTTCGTAAGGGTGACTCAGGTGCGCCATGATGATCTTGACCTTGGGGAAGCGTGTGGCTACGTCATCCAATAACCGGGGGATCGTATACTCCAGAGGCGCCTGTGCGACAAACGTGGTCCCGGTGTGCAGCAGAACCGGCAGCTCGTTTTTCGTTGCGTACTCGAAAATGTAGTCGAAGCGGCGGTCGTTCGGCTTGAAGCCGGCGTACATTGACAACAATTTGATTCCCTTCATCTTGAGATCCTGATGGCCTTCGACCAGTTCTTCCTGCCAGCCAGGCTGTGTGGGATCGATCGAAAGAAACCCGATTAACTGATCCGGATGCTTTGCCACATAGGCGGCCACCTCCTGATCGGGAACCCAGAGACCCGACAGTTTGGCCTTTCCGCCGAACACGATCGTCTTCTCGCAGCCCGCTGCGGCAGTTGCATATTCTTCCCAAACGACGGTAAGGTCGAAATCGGTACCGCCGCGAGCGCGGGCCGCCTGATTCTTGAAGTCGTCGGTGAAATGCTTTGAATTTTCCCAAAAATGACTGTGAACGTCGACTAGCATGTACGTCATAATACCGTGCATACAGCGTTTTCCGGACCAGCCGAGCGCAGTTGTTGTTCTGCCCCGTGGACAGACGTGTTCAAAAAGCGACATTTCTATCTACGATAGGATTTAGATGCGGACACTGGTTGTAAGTGTGACGGTCATCCTTGGGGCTGGCTTCCTAAGGGCGCAGAATGCAGATCGGGCTCCTAATCTCTACAAGGACAAGATCCAGCCAATCTTCCAAAAGTCTTGCCTCCCGTGTCACAACGCGGGATTGAAACAAGGTGGTCTTGATCTCTCCACGCGCGAATCGATGCTGCGCGGTAGTGAACACGGACCGGTTATTTCTCCGGGCAAACCCGATGATTCCCAGTTATACAAATTGGTGGCGCATGCCACTGAACCGGGCATGCCCTTCAAAGGCAAGAAACTCCCTGATGCGGATGTAGCGCGAATAGCCGAATGGATCAAGGCCGGCGCCGATTATGGCGAGGCTGTAGCCGATCCCGATGGTGTGAATCTAACCGAAGTCCGGAAGCATTGGGCCTTCCGTAATCCTGTGAAGGCGGCCATTCCGCGGACAAAGATGCCGGCTACGAACCCAATCGATGCCTTCCTGGAGGCTGACCGCGAGAAACGTGGACTCGCTCCGCTGCCGCAAACCGATAAGGCAACACTGCTCCGGCGCGTGTACGTGGATCTCATAGGAGTGCCTCCCACGCCCGAACAGGTGGCCGCTTTTGTTGCAAGTAAGGACCCGAAGGCGTATGACAAGACTGTTGATACGTTGCTGCTGAGCCCGGGTTACGGTGAACGTTGGGGCCGCCACTGGCTTGATATCTGGCGATACTCGGACTGGTATGGCTACCGGCAGAGCGGTCAAGTTCGCTACTCGCAACGCCACATCTGGCGATGGCGAGATTGGACTGTGGAATCGCTGAACCAAAACAAGCCGTACAACCGCATGATTGAGGAGATGATTGCCGGCGACGAACTCGCGCCGAATGATCCCAACATAGTACGTGCGACGGGTTACCTGGCGCGCAATTGGTATTTGTTCAACCGCAACGTCTGGCTCGGCGACATTGTGGAATACACGTCGGCAGGATTTCTAGGTTTGACACTGAAGTGCGCCCGCTGTCATAACCACAAATACGATCCTATTCCGCAGGCCGATTACTATCGCTTCCGCGCCTTCTTCGAGCCACACGACGTCCGGACTGATCGCGTCCCGGGCGAAGCCGACACGTCGAAAGACGGAATGCCGCGCGTGTATGATGCCGACGATTCGCGTCCAACGTACCGCTTCATCCGCGGCAATGAGAATAATCCCGAAACATCCGTGCCCCTGCAGCCTGCAGTGCCAGTCCTATTTGGCAAACCCGATCTGAAGATCGAGCCCATCACGCTGCCGGTGCAAGTCTACTTCCCCGATAGCCGGCCGTTTGTTCCCGTAGATCTGGTGGCTCAGGCGAAGGCCAACATTGAAAAGGCGGAAGCCGATCTCAAAAAAGCTAACGAAAAGCCCGAACCGGCGCCTGTGATTGAGGCTGCCGCCAAGCACATGGAAGCAGCGAAAGCGGCTCTCCCGGCACTGGAAGCCCGGATTGAGGCGGATTTCGCCACGCTAAAGGTGCCCGTACCAGGAAATGCTGAAAAGCTAGCGGAAACAGCCCGCAAGATGGAAGTTGCCGCCAACATGATTCAGGCGGAAGCGGACATCATCCTCGCAAAGTACGATTTCGAATTGGCCAAGACCAACGAGAAGAAGCTGGCAGCCGCAACGGCCAAGCTGGAAGCCGCCGTGAAAGAACTGAAAGAGCCCGCTGAAGGGTATACGCCGATCGGCGCAAAGTATCCGGCCACCAGTTCGGGGAGGCGTCTAGCGCTGGCTCGTTGGATCGCTTCAAAGGACAACCCGCTTACCGCTCGCGTTGCCATCAATGACATATGGCTGCGCCACTTCGGCAAGCCGTTGGTAGCTACTGTCTTCAACTTCGGCCGCAGCGGCAAGGCTCCGACCAATCCGGAACTGCTGGATTGGTTGGCAGTGGAATTCATGGAGCGTAATTGGGATATGAAGGTCATCCATAAACTGATGGTGACATCGAATGCCTACCAGATGGCGTCATCGGCAGGAACCGCTGAATCGCCCCAGGCAAAGATCGATCCGGATAATGTCTACTACTGGCGAATGAACGTCAGGCGCATGGAAGCGGAAGCGGTGCGCGATAGCATGCTTTCCATCGCAGGAAAGCTGGACCCCGCCATGGGCGGTCCGGAGCTGGATGAGACGAAGGGGCACGAAGTGTTCCGCCGAAGCATCTACTTCCGCACAGCCCCGGATTTGCAAATGGACATGCTACAGGCGTTCGATGTCGCCAGCCCGAATGAATGCTTCGCCCGCAGTGAAAGCATTGTTCCGCAGCAAGCGCTCGCGCTTGCGAACGGAAAGTTAAGCTTCACCGTCGCCCGGACAGTTGCCGGACAACTGTCTCCGAAGTTTAAGACGGCACCAGCTTTCATCAACGCCGCCTTTCTGAAGGTGCTGGACCGTGCTCCGACGGCTGCTGAAGCGGCAGAATCGGCAAGATATCTAACGGCTCAAGCCGATCTTTATCGCGACCCGAAGAAGCTCACTCCATTTACGAATGGAGTGGAAGTCACCCTGAAGCCTTCAAACGATCCTGGTGAACGCGCCAGAGAGAGTCTGCTCCACGTGCTTCTGAACCACAACGACTTTGTGACGCTACGCTGAAGGAGAAATTCATATGTCGAAATCAGGCCTTTGCTCCGATAAAACCTCCCGCAGGATCTTTCTGTCTGATACCTCGATGGGGCTTACAGGTCTCGCCTTAGGAGCCATGCTGCCGCGGAAGGCCGCCGCGGCCGAGGGTAGCGTATGGATGCCACCCGATGGCAAGCCGCACTTCGCGCCGAAAGCGAAGCGGGTGATTTGGCTATTCATGCTCGGGGGTGTGAGCCACGTAGAGTCGTTCGATCCAAAGCCCGTCCTGAACAAATATGCAGGCAAGCATCTTTCGGAAACGCCGCACAAAGACGTTCTCAACAGTCCGTTCGTTAAAGAAAATCTGAAGGCCTTCGTTCCAGGCCAGCACCAGACTAGGCTCACGCTTTACCCTATGCAGAGCGGCTTCAGCAAAAGGGGAAAGAATGGTGTCGAGGTCAGCGACTGGTTCCCGAACATCGGCGGCCAAATGCATGAAATCTCGCTGATCCGGTCTACCTGGACAACCGACAACGATCACGGTGCTATCCTGCAATTCCACACCGGGCATCACATCTTCGACGGCTATCTGCCGACCCTTGGCGCGTGGACACACTACGGTTTGGGATCGATGAATGAGAATCTGCCTGCGTATGTAGTGCTCGGGCAGCCGCCTGGCGACTGTTGTGGTGGTGTCGGCACACATGGCTCGGGTTATTTAGGACCGGAACACGCCGGTGTCCATTTGGAAGTGGATGCCAATAATCCCCTGCCCTTCTCCTCTCCCGGACCGGGCGTCTACAAGGAGGAGCAGCAGAAAGAGTTCGAGTTTCTCAATCGGTTGAATAATATTTCCGGCGTGGAGTATCCAACAGATTCCGCCTTAAAGGCGCGCATCAAGTCTTATGAACTCGCCTTCCGCATGCAGATGGCGGCTCCCGAAGCGATCCAATTCAAGGAAGAAAGCGAGGAGACGAAACAGTTGTACGGCATGGACAACGAGCTTTCCAAGCCGTTTGGCGAAGTCTGCCTGGCGGCGCGGCGCTTGTCCGAACGGGGCGTCCGCTTCGTGCAGATTTACCATGGCGGGTCAGGCAATGCATGGGACTCGCATAAGGATTTAAAGAAGAACCATGGTGACTTGGCCTCGAAAGTTGACAAGCCCATTGCTGGGCTTCTGCAGGATTTGAAACAGCGCGGTTTGCTCGATGAGACGGTGGTAGTCTGGGCTACCGAATTTGGCCGCTCCCCCGGTGCGGAGCAATCCAACGGCCGCGACCATCATCCATTCGGGTTCTCGGTCTGGATGGCCGGCGGCGGAATCAAAGCCGGCGTTGTTCATGGCGCCACAGACGAGATTGGTTTCCACGCCGTAGAGAACCGTCATTACGTCACCGACATCCACGCCACAGTGCTGCATCAACTTGGAATCGATCCCAAGCGCCTGGATGTACCCGGCCGCAAACGTATCGAAGTCGATTACGGCAAGCCAATCAAGGAGATCCTTGTTTAGTCTGCTGCTTGCTGTTTGGACAATTGACGGTCTTCTCAGTCTTCCGTTGCTGGGCGATCCGCAGATCCGGCCTGATGGGCAAATGTACGCGTACGTCCAACAAGGGCAGATCTTTGAATCTCCGATGGAGGGCGCTGCGCCGAAAGCCCTCTACCGGGGCCGGCGCCCGCGGTGGTCTCCCGATTCGAAACTGCTGGCGTTTCTTTCAAACCAGGATCGTCTGGCGCAGATCTTTCTTTACGACGCCCGCGAGGGCAAGATCCGGCAGTTCAGTCATTCGGCTTCTTCGGTAGGATCGTTCTCGTGGGCGCCGGACGGGCGTGCTATCGGGTATCTATCGGCCGATCCAGACCCGGCTTCAGATCCGGAGATCTCTGGAAAGTACAGCCGCTTTTCGCGGCTCTATTGGCAGCCGATTGATGCTCCCGGTGCGAAACGCATCACAAGCGGCAACATGCACGTTACTTCTTTTTCTTTGTCTCCCTCCGGCGATCATGCGGTGTTCACGGCTCATCCAACGCCGTTGAACCAGGATTCTCTGCAGTGCGATCTGTTCACCGTAGACCTGAAGACGCAGGTGGTGAAGCATCTTGTCGTGCAAACGGGGCGTGACGCGGAACCCTCCTACTCGCCCGACGGAAAATGGATCGCTTTCCATTCGCAGGGCGGATCGGCCAACTACTTTGAAAGGCGCGACGTGGCACTGATCTCCGCCGGTGGCGGGCAGATTCGATATATCACCCGAAGCCATCCGGAAGACGTTTTCCGCGGCGGCAACGCATTCGCGTGGTCTCCCGATTCCCGCACTCTGATTTACACGGCAGGAAAGGGCGTGCGCGACGTACTGATACGCCATGAGATTGAGTCGGACCGTGCCGTGATCCTGGCGGAGAGGATCGCCGGCACTGCCAGTTTTACCCCGGATCTTTCTCGTGCGGTGTTCCTGCAGGTAAGCCGGAAGCACCCTCCGGAGATTGTTTTCTATGACGGTAAGGCGACCCGGCAATTGACGAACGTCTTCAAGGATCTTGAGTCGCTTCCCACGTTTTCCTCGGAAGTGGTGAAGTGGAAGTCCCGCGACGGGTCGGATATGGAAGGAATGTTGTGGCTTCCTATCGGCTACCAGCCCGGTAAGCGCGTTCCGATGCTGACAGAACTTCATGGCGGTCCAACGGGCGTTACGCTGGATGCATTCCCTTCGCCCCGCACCTACCCGGTCCAGATGTATCTGCAGAACGGAATCGCTGTTTTCTCGCCGAACTTCCGGGGATCGGTAAATTACGGGGCAACCATTCGCAAGAAGAACGCGATGTCGCAGGGCGAAGGCGATTTCGACGACGTAATGACAGGGATCGATTCCCTGATCGCGCGCGGAATTGCGGATGCGGACCGGCTTGGCATCATGGGATGGAGCTACGGCGGGTATCTAACGATATCGACGGTGACTCAGACGAATCGCTTCAAGGCGGCGTCCATCGGAGCGCCAGCCACGGATTGGGCAACGTACTACGGCCAATCGGACGGACCCAAGGAAGTGCTGTGGAGCTACTTCGGGGGAACACCATGGGACGTTCCAGAGAGCTACGCCAGGCACTCCCCGCGGGCGAAGCTTAAGAACGTGCGTACGCCCTGCCTGCTGCAGGTAGGAATGTTGGACATCAACCACAACTCTGAGATATACCGTGCTCTTACTGACAATCATGTGGAAGTGGAATACGATCTGTACCCGCGGGAACCCCACGGATTTACAGAACCGGCTCATATCCGCGACGTGATGGAACGTAATCTGAATTGGTTCGTTAGCCATCTGACTGCCCATTAGGGTCTGGCGCACTGTGAAAATGAGCTAAAACACCTACGTGAACACCGCTGTGACTTGTGCCCCGCCCGGGACGCCCCGTTCTTCTGGTCTCGGCTTGGGACTTCCACCTTGAAGCCGAAGCTAATGCCGCCCTTCTTGTCTGCGTTGCGCTTTGCC
>JBBPYD010000150.1:0-14861 GCA_038200305.1 Bryobacterales bacterium | reverse complement strand
CATCTTACGGAACAGTGATAAATTTGTCAACTCCGTTTCATTTCTTGCATTTCTTGGTCATTTCTTCCGAAGGCCAGAAACTGAGTGCGAAGCCGTGGCTCCGGGTATCGCGGATCATTGGAGCCGCGCTTGACGGCGTTCTTTCCGATTTCGGTGCAAAGGCGTGCCTGCGGGTTTTAACGATGGCTGAAGAGCTTCAGAAGAGGGCCAAGCCGTGGCTCCGGGTATCATCGCAGGCTGAAGAGCTTGGGGAAGCTGTTGTTCGTTTTGCCGAGCAAAGCCAATTTCAGAGGGCAAAGCCGCGGCTGCGCGCAGTACAGGCTGTTGAAGAGATTCGGGAGGAGCTTCTTCATTTTGCCGAGCAAAGCCAATTCTGAATTTCTGGAGTGTTTGCAGTTCTTTAGAGGCACGGTAGAAGGAGCGGTCGAGGCTGGTTTCATAGCGGGCGAGGCGGGAGAAGTTATCCTGGCCAAGACCCTCGATGGTGAAGGATTGCCCGAGAGAGCCGAATCCTATCTTCTCGGCTTGTGCTTCGGTTGGATAGAAATGACGGTACATGTCGGCTTCGATGCGGCCGATGCGGCGATTGCGCCAGAAGCTAAGAAGCATCTTTTCGACGCAGAACAGCTCGGCAGGACCTTCGGGGTTGAATTGCTGGTGAAAGGACTCGCGCAATTCTTCAAACACGGCGGGATCTTCGTCGGGGAGCAGGACCTCCTGCGCCCGGAGTCCGTGGACAAGGCTGTTGAGCCGGACGGCTGCTTTGCCTTCGTCCGTTCTCGGGCCGGTACTGTGCTGCGCGTTGCGGCGATTGGCCGCGATTTGTGCTGGTGACGCCATGGGGCTGCTCTCCTTCGACGGAATGTTCTTCTGCCTGACTTAGGATTTAGCATGGACGGGGTGAGACGGAACGGGACCAGCGGCGGAAGTGGTTTATTTTGAGTGAAAGAAAGTTGAAAAAAGTTGTGATCTTAAACCCCTACCACGTGATAGAGGGTGATTTCCTGTATGAGCCTTCTTGCGGAATTCGACTGTGAGGGTGCTTCCGTTTTCTTATATTTCAAGGCGGAAGCGGCCACCAACGCGTTGGCCTCGGTAGTTGGGGCAAGCCATTGCCACAGGAAGGCAGGATCAACAACGGGCTGCGGCTAGAATCGGGATAGGGGAAGCCTCGCGGCTCCTCCCTCCCACACCACCATACATTCGGGTCCGCACCCGGCGGTTCCGTGAGTGCCGCGCACTACTACCCACGATCACGGTTAGGGCCTTCATCCGTTTCGGACTAATATGCCCGCTGCTGACTTCTGCCGCCCGGTCAGGATGGATCACTCCTTCCTCAGTCCGGATTTTCGGAAAAACGGCAGATCTCCCGAGGTAAGTTCAACCGCCTTCCGCACGCAACCGCCGGATTTACAACCAGTGCCTTTGATGGATATAGACGTCGCGATCACCTGCCCGCTCGTCCAGCACGTATGCCTCAGATCCGGTTCTTGTACATCGGCTCGTACGTTTGCTCCGCGCTTCTTTCAGCCCCGCCTCACGACGACGCCCTTGCGCTTCGCTACGGCCTTCGAGCTGTCGAACATGCTCGGCACACAATAAAAAAGCCCCCTATTCTCGGAGGCTTTCGCTTTCCCGGTTTACGATGATGTAAATACTGGATCGGCGAAGTATCGCGGATCGCCTCATGCACTCTTGAGATCGTGGATCAGTTCCTCTTCGCTGGCAAGCTGAGAGGCCGCCCCGGTGAAAGCTGGCCCATCTCGCTCATTTACAGTTTGACGGCCGCAGCAATACGAATCCTGTCCGCAAGAGTCTCCGGTATCGCCTTTCAGGGCAAGCAGGATCTCATCCGGTATGGAAAACGTGGAGATCAAGCGCGGTACCCGCAGGGCTTGACCGTGCTAACGTAAATGATTGCCGATGTTTCGAGTGGGCGTAAGCACCATACACCGTGGTGCGGAAGAAAATCGTTCAAATGACTCGTAGCCAAATACTGAACCGGATTGAAATTGGCAAAACTGACTTCATCATCGATATCGGAGGCGGACACCGGCCGTTTTGGCGAGCGGATTTAGTAATCGAGAAGTTCCTTTTCGATCACAGCCTCCACCGCAACCAACCGATGCAGTTCCCGCGCGTGCCGGTTATCAAGGCCGATACCCTGGCTCTACCGATTCCCGACGGCGGCTGCGATCTGGTTTTCGCTTCCCACCTCATCGAGCACCTACCTGACCCTGCGCGCTTCGCCGCGGAAATCAAACGTTGCTCCCGGCGGGTGTACTTGGAATTCCCTTCGCGTAATCGGGCACTGATGTTCGCCTGGTCCTTCCACGCATGGCTGGTTGAAACCACCGGCACGGTCATGAGGTTTTATAGAAACGACTTGCCTCAACTGTTCGGTCCAATTTTTCATGAGAATTACGACGCGGATCGTCCGCGTTACTCACTGCGGGAAAACCTGGCGTTTCTTGCGCAGAGTTGCTTCCGGGCGCCATCTACTCGAGTCTGTCGCGGTCCCGGCGGAGTCTGTCTTACCCTGCGCCACTTCCAGAGTGCTTACTTGCGCGACCGATGTGTCTGGGATGCCGCACCACCAATTTGCGCCGGCACAGGACCGGGGCGTATTCGATTTCGACATTACCCCTCAGCGTTGACCAGTGGTTGAGAATTCTGAGATCGCTCTGCGTCTGGCTTATGATTCTTGGTTTGGCGCGCGCGGGAGAACCGGTGCGTATTACTGTCCCGCTGCGTTTGAACCGAACCGTCATGACTGCGGCTGCGGGCGAGATCGTTTCCGGCTACGCGCCTGGTGGCATTCCAGTAGATGTTAAGCGCCTCGATGATAGTTATCAGCTTCTCATTGCGGGTCAAACGTACAGCATTGTTTTTGGAGGAAGTATCGCGGTGGAAGTGCGGGGCTTCCCTTATGTCGTCCAAAGTAAGGGTTCATCGCTACTCTGGGTTCCACATTACCGGGCGGAAGGAGTTCTTCCTGCCGGACCCTGCCGGGCGGAGGTCGTGGTTTCCAATGGACGGATGGCCATTGATCTTTATGGCAGCGGTCTCATTGAAGCCCGAAACCCCTTTCCGTTCTGCGGATATCTGGTCAATCGGGAGAGTGCCGAGGCGGACGGTTCCTCCATTACGTTCCTTGCCGCGCAACTTGCGCCGAAACTGGGAGAGCCGATTCCTCCACTCACTTTGGAAACCCTGGACGGGCAGGTGATCGACGCGAATCAGCCTCGATCCCGGCCGCTGCTACTCGACTTCTGGGCGGCTTGGTGTTCCGTCTGTATTCACGAATTTGCGCCGCTGGAAGCCGTGTATGCGTCCGGGGCGGCCGATATCGTCTCCATCAATATTGACGATCCGCCATTCGCGGAAGCCGCCCGCGCCGTCATTCGAGAGCATAACCCCTCCTGGCCGCAGGTACTCACTGGACAAGGGATCGCGACTTCCGGATGGCAAGAGTTCCAATCGTTTACCGATTCGGGTAGCATGCCTCTTTACGCGCTGATCGACCGGTGGGGCGTGCTTCGATATATAGGAAGCGGCGGGGGGACGAAACTTCCGGAGATCCACCGCGCGCTGCGGGAACTGGCTGCCCAGTGACTACGGCTATAACGAATGTGCTAACAGAATTGCGAATCCGAGCATTCCAGTGAGAGTACGAATTAGATGAAGGCGTTCCCATCGGGCGAGTAGTTTGAGCGCCATCGCTTCGGTGGGCGGCGAATTAGCATCCAGCAGCAGGCGATTGACCGGCATTATGACGAGCAAGGTGAATGGAATCGACGCTCCGATCAACCCACCGCTAATGAGCCAACTCCAATGACGGGTAGACAACCAAAGTCCGAAGCAGCAGAGGCAGGTTAAAACAATCATGAGGACTTGGAGCACCGATGCCCGTGCGTAGCTTGGACGAAACTCCAGCAGTGCGGCCGAAATTCCAGCACTGAGCCGTGCCGGGTGCTCGACGAGTGTTACGTAGAGGGCTGACACCGCAAAGACGGCCGAGCACATCACGGCGAGAAACTGAAGCACGGCCATAAGGCCATTGTATTCTCTATAGCCCAGTCCGGATTTGCGTTAGGGCTTCATTTTCTCCAGGATTTCGGCGACGTAGTTTTGTGTTTCTGGAATTGAGGGGATACCCCCTTCTTTATCCACACGGCCCGCACCAGCGTTATAGGCTCCCAGGGCCAGGGAAAGATCGCCGCCGTATTTTGTAAGTAGTTGTTTCAAGAATTTCGAGCCTGCATCAATGTTCTGCTTGGGGTCAAACGGATCTACTACACTGAGTTGAATGGCGGTGGATGGCATGATCTGCATTAAGCCTTGCGCGCCTTTTAATGAAACCGCGCAGGGCCGGGCGGCCGACTCCTTCTGCACTACTGCCCGGATGAGGTTGGGTTGCAGGTCTTCGCGTTTGGCTGCATCCTCTATCAGCGGCGTGAGCTGTGTTTCGGGTAGAGGATCGCAGGCGAAGTCAGGCATGGGCGATGGGGAGAAGCTGGCCTGCGTGCTTTCCGGTGCAGCCGCTTGAACGCTTTCGATCTGTTTGCGCACGGATGCCTGCTGCCGGTCGAGCGATGCCTGCATGGCGGCCCGGATTCTGACGCTTGGGTCCGCGGGCTGTTGTGCCCAAATGGATGTGGATAGGTAGAGAATAAGGATTGCCGGGCGCACACGTGTTTATCGTTCGGGTTTAACTCTTTCTGTATATGGCAAATTATCGGATTTTCCTGATTGCCTTTTCCGCGCTGCCTCTGCTGGCTCAGAGGGGCACGGGGGACTTGCGGCTGCACGTTGTGGACGCGAGCGGGCTTGGCCTTGCGGCAGAGGTGCGGGTGATCAGCAGCGGCACGCAGATCGACCGTAATTTGGTGACGCCGCCGGAAGGAAACGTTGCGGTCAAAGATCTGCCATTTGGGATTTATCGAGTCCGTGTCTCACACGCGGGATTCGCGGCGGTGGAGAAACTGGTGGAGATCCGGTCGGAGGCGCCGCTGGACTTGCGGATTCGTCTGGAGGTGGCGGCGGCGGAGACCACCGTGGTGATTGAGGATTCCGAGACGTTGCTGGATCCGCACCGTGCGGGTCCGGTGTACTTTCTGGGGCAGCAAGCGCTTCGCGAGCATCGGGCCAGTTTGCCGTCACGCGGCGTTCTGGAACTGGTGGAGAGCCAGCCGGGGTGGCTGATGGAGGCGAACGGGGTTTTGCATCCTCGCGGGTCGGAATACAACACACAGTTCGTGGTGGATGGAATTCCGCTGACAGACAACCGGTCGGCTGGATTCGCGCCGCCGCTGGATGTGGAAGAGCTGCAATCGATGAATGTGTTCACAGCGAGCTATCCGGCTGAATATGGCCGCAAGCTTGGGGGCGTGGTGGAGGCGACCACGGCGCGGGCGCAGACGCCGGGTTTTCATGGGAGGGCGGCTCTGCAAGGCGGGAGCTTCGACACCGAGAGCGGGTTTGCATCGGGCCAGTATGTGCGGGGGCGGATGGCCTTGGGGGGAAGCGTTGAGAGTTCCAGGACCGACCGGTATCTGGATCCCCCAGCTATAGAAAATTTTTCAAATCACGGATTCGTGAATGGGGCGCGGGCGCAGTTCGAAGAAGACATCACTCAAAGGGACCGGTTGCGCGTTTCCGTGGATCGCAAGCACACGGGTTTTCTAGTGCCGAACGAGGTGAGCCAGCAGGCGGCCGGGCAAAGGCAGGACAGGACGGCGGACGAGACGATGGGAATTGTGTCTTACCAACGCGTGCTGCCGGGGGAGATGCTTTTGCATTTGCGAGGCATGGTGCGGGATCTAGATGAGGGGTTGCGGTCCAATGCGCAGTCCACTCCGATTCAGGCATTTCAGAATCGGGGATTCCGGGAGGCCTACACGGGCGCGAGTGTTGCGGGGCATCGCGGGCGGCACGACTGGAAGGCGGGTGGCGAGTGGATCGGGAGCGCCATTCGCGAAGACTTCCGGTATCACATCACGAACCGGCGCTTTTTCGATCCAGAGACGCCACGGAATTTCAGCTTCGCCGACCGGCGGCAATCGCGGGAGCTGGCGGGGTATGTGCAGGACTCGATGCGAGCGGGAAACTGGACTTTCAGCGCCGGATTGCGTTGGGATGGCTACCGGCTGCTGGTGAGGGATTCGGCGGTGAGCCCCCGGCTGGGCGTTGCCTGGAATCTGCCACGGGCCGGCCTGGTGCTGCGTGCCTCCTACGACCGGGCGTTTCAGGTGCCCGCGATCGAGAATTTGCTGCTCACCAGTTCAGTTGCGGCGCAGCGGTTAAACGATGTGACCACGGGGTTGCCGGTGCCGGCTTCGCGCGGCAATTTCTATCAGGCTGGATTCTCAAAAAGTTTGGGCGGGCATGTGCGGCTGGACGGCACCTGGTTCCGGCGCGATACCCGCGACTTTTCAGACGATTCGCTGCTGCTGAATACGGGCGTGAGCTTTCCTATCTCTTTCGCGAAGGCGAACGTGCATGGTTATGAAGCAAAACTGGAGATCCCGCGGTGGGGCACATTTTCCGGGTTTCTCAGCTACTCGAATTTAAATGGGACGGGCGAGTTGCCCGTGACGGGCGGCCTGTTTCTTGGAGACGATTCGGCGGCGCTGTTGCAATCGAGGGACCGGTTTCCGGTAACGCAGGATCAGCGGAACACCGTGCAGGGGCGTGTGCGGTGGCAGGCGGCGCGGCACGTTTGGACCGCGCTCGGATCGCGGTATGGAAGTGGGTTGCCGGTGGAACTGGAAGGAACGGTGGACCCGGCGGCTGTGGATCCGCGGCTTCTAGAGCAGGTGAATCAGGAACGCGGCCGGCTGCGGCCGTCATGGACGCTGGACGTTGCGGCCGGAGCGGATCTGTTCACGCATGAGAAGAAAGCGGTGCGATTACAGGGGGATGTGACGAACCTGACGGACCGGCTAAATGTGATCAACTTCGCGGGGCTGTTTTCGGGGACGGCGGTGGCTGCGCCGCGGGCTTTCTCTTTGCGGATGAGTGTGGAGTTTTGAATTCTTTTATCGCGCCGGGAGGGTTTGGTAGGATCGGCCCCAGCCGTGAAGACGCACGGCCAGAACGATGAGCAGTATGCCGAAGACGAAGGCGTAAATGCCGAACCAGAACGTGATCACGATGGCTCCGACCACTGGGGCGGCTGCCAGTAAAACTCCAAATACGATGGAGATAACGCCCAGCAGTATGAGAATCCACTCTCCGGAAATGGCTTTCCGCAGCCGGATTGCGGCTGCGATCTCCAGAACGCCGGTGATGATTGCCCAAAAGGCGATCAGGTAGACCAGAACAACCGTTGTGATGACGGGCCATATAAACGTCAGGATACCGGCAAGGATTCCAACGACCCCTTCAAGGACTAAGGTCCACCAACGCTGGTGACCGGCCGGAGCTTTTGAGGCGCCGATCAGATTGATAATTCCATCGATGATTGCGTAGGCCCCGAACAGTATCACGAGCGCGGCTAAGGTGATGCCAGGAACCAGGAATGTGAAGATTCCAAGCAGAACGCCGATGGCGCCGCGGAGCGCGAGCGCCCACCAGTTATTTACGAGTGCGAGTCCGTGGTGTGGGGTCATAATGTAGTTGGATAACGCCGGTGGCACTTGGGGCACTCGTAGAAACCGTGAATGGGCCACATTGGGTCAGGATGCATTAATTTGCACCAGGCGATACCGATCACAGTCACGATACGTCGGAGTACGTTCCAAATCATTCGAAAGCGCGGACTGGTCTCCGAACATAGATGCAGTTTGAGATGAACAAGTTACGTGCGGAGATGTCAAGCTAACCAACGCCTCTGCACGAACAAGGCCCGGGGGTGAATCGGAGGTCGCCGGTTCGGCGGATCTGTATTGCGTCAGGCCGGCGGCGACTCCCGGGCTTCGTGGTCTCCCGATGGGAAATGGATCGCCTTCTCTTCCGTGGCCTGGCAAATTGCGTCGACCGCTTCGCCTTGTCTATATCCGCGGCCTGGTAATCGATTGGGCAAAGCAATATCCGAGACGCCGCGGCATCCGAGGGCGGCACGGCACAATCAGGTCGTGATAGGTCATGCCGGTGGTGGCCAGCACGGGCGCGCCGTCGATCTTCGCGCCGTATAAACCGTTCAGCAGATGAGTTGCCCCAGGGCAGCAGTTGACGTTTCCGGGGCAACAGGGAATTGGGGGAACGGCAACGGTTAGCGATATTCGAAATTCGCATGTGGCTGCGGCTCGGCCAGGGGGTTTCAGGCTGACTTTGCGGTAAAATGCTCTGATGCTTATGCCGGATTGGCGATGAGCACAGGAGAGAAACATGCTTTGGGCGGCGATCGCTGTTCTGGTAGTACTCTGGATTCTCGGTTTCACTCTGAAGATTGCTGGATTCCTCATCCACATCCTTCTGGTGATCGCGATCATCCTCTTCATCATTGGCTTGGTCAGCCGGCGGCGGTACTGAATAATTAATGTCCAGAAAGCCAGACAGCATTAAACCCGAGTCCCGTTGGAGGCTCTGGTGGCTGCTCATCGCAATCGTAGTTGCCGAAGCGGTGTTGCAGGTTTACGGTCCAGCACTGCGTGGGCCATTCCTTTTTGACGATTTTTCCCTGCCCTTCTATAATCCTTTAACGCGCGTGGATGAGATCTCCGCGTGGGTACACGGGGTGCGGCCCCTGTTGATGTTCAGCTATTGGGTGAACTACCGGTTTTCAGGCCAGCAAACGCTTTGGTATCACCTTTTCAACGTTCTATTCCATACGGTCAACGCGTTTCTGGTGTACCGGATTGTGCGGCGGCTGCTCCAGATGGCCGGGGTAATCGACTGGCGGCAAGCGATGCTCTCCGGGTTCGCGGGAGCGCTTTTCCTGCTCCACCCCATTCAAACGGAATCGGTCGCCTACATCGCGGGCCGCTCGGAAAGCTTGAGCGCGCTCTTCTTTCTTGCCGCCTTTGCTATTTACCTCTACCGGCCGGCGCAGGCCATCGGATGGGGACGAGCCGTCTGGATATTATTACTCTTCGGAGCCGCCGTCTGCACCAAAGAGCACACGGCGACACTACCGGCGGTGTTGCTGCTTACCGATGTGTTCTGGCCCTGGGAAGGCACGCTGCATACTATCCGGCGCAACTGGCGTCTTTATGGCCCGATAGCACTGGCGGCAGTGCTTGCAGTGGGCTTCATCGGCGTGATGCTGAACGGCGCTTCAAGCGCTGGGTTTCGATTGCCGGGAATTACGCCGCAACGGTACTTTCTTACGCAGTGCTCAGTGATCTTTGAGTACGTGCGGCTCTTTCTGTTTCCCGCAGGGCAGAACCTGGATTACGACATTCCGCTTGCCACAGCCAGAGATTTCCGGAACTGGATTGCCTTGGCAGGTCTGATCGCCTTGGGATTCCTTGGGTACCGCTACCGCAGGCGTTTTCCTCTGCCGGCCTATGGCTTCTTCCTGTTTCTGATTTTGCTCGCGCCCACGTCATCGATTGTACCGATTCAGGATTTGATGGCGGACCGGCGGATGTACTTGCCTATCCTCGGCCTAATTTTGGCGGGAATTGGAGCGCTGCTGCAATTCAGAATGCAGAGCCGCACTACCTGGGTTGGGGCGCTTGCGGCTGTGGTGGTAGTTGCTTCGCTGTTAACGTACCAGCGCAACCAGCTTTGGGCCAGCGAATCGGCTATTTGGGAAGATACTTTAGCCAAATCGCCGCGCAAGATCCGTGGATATCAGCATCTGGTACACGGGTACGTGAGTGAACATCGCTGCCTGGAAGCGGTCAAGCGGCTGGAGGGATTTGCGAAAAATAACCCAATCGACGCGACTTTGCTGATCCATTGGGCGTTTGCAGCCGAGTGCCTGAAGCAGCCGGCGCAAGCCATGCAGAAGCTAGACCAGGCAGCGCGGATGTCGCGAGATCCGGCGGTGTTGCTGATGATCGCGCAACATGAAGTCCGGCTGAACAGCCTGGATAGCGCATTGGACGTTTTGGGTGCGGCTCTGAAGCTGAATCCGGCGCTTGAAGGGGCTTATGTTTTGCGTGGCGATGTATACGCCCAGGAAGGCCAGGTTCTAATGGCCATTCAGGACTACGAACACGCTCTTCTGGTGAATCCAGGTAACGACCGCGCGCGCCATCAACTGCTTTGGCTACGGGAAAGGTTTGGTTCCCGGCAGGTCGGACGGACCCGGACCGCGGAGAGTCTTGCAAATTAGAATCGTTTACCGATACATGTAATCGCGGGTGAGAGGGCGATTGCTGGCGTTTCCCGGTTTCGACAGCACCACCTGGCAAACGTCCAAACTTCCGAAGCCGTTCTACCCAGGCTCTGCATGTCAGTGCATAATGCGGGCGCAAACTCTCTACATCGAGGATCGCGAAATCCGCCATTTCCGCCTCCCTGAGAACATCGGACAGATGGACAAGCTCGTCCATCCCTGCAGCCGTGAGGATATTGAAGCTCGATGGTTGCGGAAACGAAGATTGCATAAGCGCAGCCGGGTGGAGCCACTTGGGGGTGACACGGGTCAGGTTACGGTGAAGAGGCGGGCGGTAAAATAGATAACCCGGCCAGCCATCTCCTATAATGCTTCCACAACCAAGCACTGCTCCAGAGATCACCCGCAGAACCTTCTTCTTCGCCAGTCTCTTCCCGTGGTTCCCGTTCGGGCGGAAACACACCATCCGGATGGCGGGCATGCCGTTCCGCATCGTCCGGAATGGTCCAGACCGGCGGCATTACTTCTGGGTTCACGGGAATGAACGCAGCGCTCATGACGTTCTTCTGGAACATATGAAAGCGTTTCCCGGCCGTGCATTTCTGGTTGAAAATACCGTTCGTAATATTCCCATCGGCGGCGGCCATTTGGATCCGAATCGCATGTTCTCACGCATCGGCGCGGAAAAAAATCTCCGCACTCTCAATCCCTCCTGGGACGATTTGCGGGTCCATGCGGCCCTCGGCCGGCTTGACCGCGACCGTGGGAGGTTCATGAATGCTATTCTCCCCAAGACCGGCGCCCTGCTCATCGCTTTGCACAATAACGGTCCAGGTTATTCGGTCAACGACGAAGTGGCGATTAGCGATGCGGTGTCCCTGAACAATGCAGATCATCCACATGAGTTCCTGCTATGCACCATGCGGAAAGACTTCGACCGTCTCTCCAAATCTCCGTTCAACGTGGTGCTGCAAAATACGGCGCCAAAGGAAGACGACGGCTCACTCTCCCGCTTGACCGCTCTCCGTGGAATCCGCTACGTCAACATAGAGGCTGGATTGGGCAACGTGGCCGGTCAGAAGGCAATGTTGGATTGGGTGGAAAAGAGCTTATAAAGGCGACCGTGAAAGCTGGTTGCGCAAGACGGCGGACAGTTCTTCGGGTTTGAATGGTTTGCTCAAATAGCCGTTCATACCAGCAGCCAGACAGCGCTCGCGATCTCCCTTCATCGCATTTGCGGTGACGGCGACGATGGGGATACTGTTAAGCGCGCCGCTCAATCGCCGGATGGATTCGGTTGCTTCGAAACCGTCCATCTCCGGCATATGACAGTCCATCAGAATCAGTTCGTAGCACCCAAGCTGGACCGCTTCCAAAGCCGCGCGGCCAGTGGACACGGCATCGGCGGATAAACCAAGGCGAGCCAGATAATGCAGCACAAGTTTTTGATTGATTGCGTTGTCTTCCGCGATAAGGATTCGAGGCGCCGTGGAATCCGCCGGTCTTGCCTTCACCGGCTCCCGTTTCGGTTCGACTTGTAAAACGGCGCTTTGGATCAACTGATTCAGAGTTAGGAACAGTTGACGTTCACGAACGGGCTTGGTGAGGCAGGCGGCAATGCCGGCCTGTGAAAACGAGGCACAAACAGCACGCTGGCCGAGCGAGGTAAGCAGCACGAGCCTGGCGCCGGAAAGCCGGTCATCCGCGTGGATACTCCTTGCCAACTGAATGCCGTCGATTCCTGGCATCTGAAGGCCGAGCAAAACCAGATGATATGGATGTTTCCGTTCAGCGGCGTCTGTAAGAAGCGACAGGGCTTGAGAGGCATCGCCAGCCTCCTCCGGAAGCACTCCCCAGGACTTGAGCATTCTGGTCAGCAGCAGGCGGTTCGTGGTGTTGTCGTCTACAACCAAGGCGCGGAGCGCGATCCGAGTAGCGGGTAAGGGGATTACTTCCGGATAGCCGACCAACGGGAAGCTACCAGTAGACACTACGCCGTTTTGCGGGTTTTATACTTCGCCTACCGTGCTGTTAGTATAGCTTCACCGATGTTGAAAGATGCTTGGTATTGCGCCGCCTGGTCGCATGAGCTTCGATATCCCCGTATCCTAGGCAGGAAGCTTCTGGATCGCCGCCTTGCGCTGTTCCGCGATCCGCAAGGACGGGTGCACGCGCTGGATGCGGCCTGCCCTCACCGCGGCGCCGATCTCTCGCTCGGTCGCCTCGTCGAAGGTCACATCCAGTGTCCCCTGCATGGCTGGTGTTTCGACGACACCGGCAAGTGCGTTTGCGTGCCGTCTCAGCCTGCAGAGGTCAAGATCCCCCCGGGTGCCGTGATTTCCGCTTATCGGGTGGTTGAGCGCCAGGGGATCATCTGGATCTGGATGGGCGCGGTGCGCAACCCGATACCCGACCCGCCGCATCAGGACGTCTGGGAGGCATCCCCGGAACGGCATCGCAATTTCCTGCCGCCTCAGCTCTGGCGATGTTCCTTCTTCAACGCTGTCGAGAACGCCATCGACAACACCCATCTTCCGTTCCTGCACGCCGGATTGCTCGGACCGAACCAGCAGCAACTCTATCCCGCGCAGAAGTTGGTGGTCGATGCGGATCTGCGCGGATTTCGGGGCGAGGACTCTCCCGAGAGCCCATGGGGATTCCCTCGATCGCGGGAAATATTCGATGGCGTCTTGGAGCGCGTCGTTGCCGCATGGCTGGGAATGAAGGAAATTCGGCGCGAATACTATCGCTTCGATCTTGGCGGCTCGCTGTCCTTCTACATCGAGTGGGATAGCGGAACATGGGATGTGCTGGTCGGGCATTGGACGCCGTCGGATTCATTTCACTCATGGTATTTCGGAATGTCGATCCGAACTCGAGCGACGCATTGGGTCGGCGACGTTTTTCAAAGATGGTTCGGGAGAAACCTCTCCCTGCAAGACGAATTGGGAGTTGAAAGGCTGCTGTCCAATGAGCCCGACAGTCTTCCCTCAACGGTTAGTGTGGTCGGCGACGAACCGGCGCTAACCTTTCGTCGGATCCACAACTACCATGTCAATAAGCAGCAAGGATAAGGCCTCGCAGATGCGGCGACCACCAGCGGGGTGTGACTCCAACGCCGCTTTTTGTCACGCCTGCCGGCCCGGCTCGACAACCACAGGGATCTACCGCATGGGCCTGGCGAAAAAGCATCGCACCGACCCTGGTGCACCGATTTCGACCTCCAACAGGCGGTTGCGCGGATGAATTTGTCTCGCTTGGTCATGACGCCGCTGTGGATCCTGAAATTTGCCGCGCTCGTCCCCGCATGTCTGGCAGCTTACGGCGTCCTGGCACCCGTGACGGCGCCGGGCAGGCGCGGCCATCTTCGCGGCCGGCTGCTGTTCCAGCTATTGGCCCGCATGGGGCCGGTGTCGATCAAGATCGGGCAGATTCTCAGCACGCAAGGCGGGCTGTTTTCTGCCGAGGTCACCGCTGCGCTCAGCAAACTGCAGGACGATATCCCTCCATGCGGCCGACGCTATGTGCAGAAGACCATCGAAGCCGATATCGGAAAACCGATGTCCGCGATCTTCGAAAGCTTCGAATGGCAAGCGGTCGCCAGTGCCTCCATCGCCCAGGTTCATCGGGGAATCCTGGCATCGGGCCAACGCGTTGCGGTCAAGGTCATTCGCCGCGGGGTTCCGGGCGAACTCAAGATCAGTTTGGGCGTTCTCGGCTTTGCTGTTCGGCTAGCTCACCAACTGCTGCCATCTCTCCGGCAGCGCAACTTGCCGGCGCATTTCGCCAAGATTGAGACGTTGCTCTTGCTGCAGGCCGATCTGCGTAACGAGGCCGAAAATCAAACAAGGATCCGCGGTAATTTCGAAGGGCATCCATTTGTCCGCGTGCCGCGGCCCTACGCCGAGTATTCCGGAGGCAAAGTCCTGGTCATGGAATACATGGACGGACTGCGCGGGCTTGAATTCGGCCGTGTCGAACTGGCCCCGCCGATTCTGGCGTGCCGGCTGCAGGAGGCGTTCTACACGATGGCCTATCTGCACGGCGTGTTTCATGCGGATCTTCATCCCGGCAATATGATGTTCACGAAGTGCGGAGAGATCATCCTTCTCGACTTCGGCATCGTCGGCATTTTCGACGAAAACGAGAAGTGGGGGCTTTGCGCATTCTATTACGCCGCGACCCGGCGCGATTGGAAATTGGCGGTCGAGCGGTTCACGCGATATTTCGTCGTCGGAGCCGCCTCGATCGCCGATACGACCGGTTATGGCGACGCGCTGGAAAACGTACTGCGCAGGCATTTCGAGCTTCAGACCAATAAGTGGTCGACCATAGCCTTTGCTGAAGAGGCAAACCTCGTCCTGCGCGACTTTGGCGCCCGGTTCACCACCAACTTCAGCAATTTGGTCCTGGCATTCGTTTCCGGCGAGGGCTTCGTCGCCATCGTCGATCCCGACATCGACATCTGGAAGAACGCGCGCAGGTTCACGGACCGTGCGTCGCCATACATGTCGCAGGAGATGAGAAAGCGATTCGAAAGCAGTCTGGCCCAGTTCATGCCGCGTTCGGTTGATTGGCGATCACGCGCCGCAAGGTCGCTGGTCGCCCCGACGCACCTCGATCCCTACAT
>JBBPYD010000149.1:0-9685 GCA_038200305.1 Bryobacterales bacterium | reverse complement strand
TATTTAAGCCAGAAAATCACGGCCTTCTTCCGGTACAGCCACCGGGAGATGAACATCTTCGACCCACCTGCCATCTCCGGCCCCGCCGGTGGCAACGCCAACGGAAATGTTCGCGTTATGAACCGGCAAATCGAACCTGCCATGACATACACGCTCAGCGCCAGTTCAGTCATTGAGGCGCGGCTCGGCGTGTCCTGGACCGAGGGCGGCAAATTTCCCATCGCCGCTGGGACGCCGAGTTTGTTGACGCCCTTTGGCATTGGTGGACTGCCCACTGATCCTCTCATCGCCGGCGGCCTGAACAGCCAAAGTGTCGGCGGCGGATTCAGCCAATTTGGACGCCAGACCAGTAACCCGCAATTCCAGAATCCGTATAACCTGAATCCCAAAGTGAACTACTCTAAGTTCTTCGGCCGCCATTCCATCAAGGCGGGATACGAATATCAGCACATCAATACAGCAATCGACGACTTCAACCCCGTCTACGGAATCGATACCTACACCGGCCAGTTCAGCCGTCCCGCCGGCAGCAGCACTGGCAGCACGGCCGCGCAAACGCAGGCATACAATTTGGCGGACTTCCTAACGGGCGCGCGCTCGAATTATGAGCTCAACAACTTCGTCATTGTGAACTATCAACAGCGCATGCACTTCGCCTACGTGCAAGACGATTACAAGGTAGCGAGCAAGCTGACCCTGAACATGGGACTGCGCTATGAGTTCGCCACGCCGCAGTACACGGAAGATAATCACCTGGCCAATTTCGACCCAGGCACCAACTCGCTAATCCAGGCGAAGCCCGGTTCTCTGTATGATCGATCTTTGGTGCAACCTCGCCACAACAACTGGGCGCCGCGCTTCGGCCTGGCCTATCAGTTGGCTCCCAAAACCGTGATCCGGTCCGCTTATGGGATCAGCTATGTGCAGTTCAACCGCTTGGGCGGCGAGAACCTGCTTGCCTATAACGGTCCGAACATCGTGGACGCCCAAATTGCTCAGGACCCCGGTAAGCAGCCGTTATGCGGCGCAAACGATGCTCCACTAACCTGTTTCCGCCCGACGCAACTGGGCTATCCCGCGAACTTCGCGGTACCGGCAAACTTCAACCCTGCCGTTGCGCAATCCCGTTATATCCCCAAGGACAATCCAACCGGATACGTCCAGTCGTGGCACTTCACTGTTCAACATGAGATCGCGCACGACCTCATTCTGGACGTCGGCTACGTGGGCAGCAAAGGAACGCATCTCATGATGCTCGGCGATTGGAATCAGGCACGGCCTAACAATCCGGGTGAGAATCTGTCATTGCAGGCCCGCCGGCCCATCCCAAACTTCACCTATATTGAGGTGGCCATGGGGACCGGGGTGTCCAGCTACAACGCACTCCAGGCCAAGTTGGAAAAGCGCTACTCCGCCGGATTGTATCTACTTAATTCCTTTACTTGGTCAAAGGCGATCGATAACGCCTCCGGCCACCTGGAAGCGAACAATGGCGACAACTCGCGAGCCAATATCCGCGACCTGAGAAGTGAGAAAGGTCTTTCCGGTTACGATCAACCCTTCAACAACACAACGTCAATTGTCTATGAACTTCCATACGGGAAAGGCCGCCGCTGGGGATCGAGCGCTCCCGGTATAGTGCAGGCCGTACTCGGCGGCTGGGAACTGACCACCATCAACACGGCCACCAGCGGACTCCCCATCAACCTTTCGTGCGATCCGCCTCCACAGTTTCAGGTGAGCACGGCCCCCACTTATCGCCCGAACATCACCGGCGATCCGGTAACGCCGGAAGGCTCCCGTGATCAGAGGAACTATCTAAACAAAGCTACGGTCCAGATCCCAACCGACCCGAGCCATCCGTTCGGAAACGCCGGCCGCAATATTGCGCGAAGCCATTCGTTCCTACAACTCGATCTCGGCGTACACAAACAGTTCCGTCTGTGGTCGGAATCCAGCCGCCTCGATTTCCGCACGGAAGCGTTCAATCTGACGAACCAGACCAACTTCCAGGCTGCCAACGGCAACGTGAGTAGCTCCAGCTTCGGCGCGATCACCAGCACGTACCCGGCACGCCAGATCCAATTCGCGATGAAGATAATCTTCTAGCCGGCTGGTACGTGAGAAGCCCGAAGCAGCTCTTATCCCTTCCTGTCTTCTGGGCCGCGATCTGTGCGGGCTCCCTTCTTACTGGGCAGATTCTGACAGTAAACGCAAACTATCAGAGCGATTACTCAGCGCTGTTTTACACCGGATCGTACGTCAAAACGCCGCCAGCTATAGCCGGCGAAGAAGGTGCCACTGACGGCGTGGCTCCTGGCGACCGGACAATCCAGCTACATTGATTCCACCTATCTCATCACGGTCCTCGGGTTCGTATTTCTCGGTGCGCTCTGGCTCGGGCAGTACTGCTTGCACGTCAACCTCACGCCTGCCAGCGGTCTCGCATTTGCGCTGGTGCCCGCGGTCCTTGTCTCCATCGACCGCTTCACTGTTGATGCGGCACTGGCTGCCCTCTGCATTGGCTTCGCCGTCGAAAAGCGGTGGCGCTTGTTCCTCGTCCTAATGTTGGCGCCACTGGCTCGCGAAACCGGGTTGGTTCTCCCCGCCGCTTTCGCTCTGCACTCAATTTTTCAGAAGAATTGGAAGGGAATCGCCATGGCAGTCTCCGCGATCGTCCCGTATGCTGCATGGCTGGTCTATCTGGAAGGGCGAAAAGTAACCGCTTCGCTGGCGCCCTTCATGGCTCAAAACAGAAGCAGTAATGGACTACGCCGCTGTCATCGGAATGTGGTGCGCCGTCGCGCTCGCCGTCTGCCTGCTCCTACGGCGGCGATCCAACTTGTGCGCAAACGCCGCCATTCTATTCACGCTCATTTTTGTGGCTTCGTTTCGCAGCCGCAAATCTGGGCCGATTCAGACTCCTTCGCACGTACCATGTCCCCTCTTCTGATCTTTCTGGCGCTGATTGGAATCGCCAACCATTTCTGGCTATACCTGGCCCCAATTGGCGCTTCCGCGCGTTCTGTTCCAGTTCACTCCGCAACGCGTGGTATTTTGCACGGCCTCCGGACTTACCTTGGCGCCTAATGCGGTTTCAGAACGATCTTGATGCAGTCGTCTTGCTTTTTCTGGAACATCGCATACCCTTCCGGCGCCTCATCAAGCCCCATGTGGTGCGTGATCACGAAGCTCGGATCGATCCGCCCTTTTTGGATGTGCTCCAGCAGCGGACGCATGTACCGTTGCACGTGGCACTGGCCGGTTTTGATCGTCAAGGAGCGGTTCATAACGGACCCAATCGGAAACTTGTCGATGAAGCCGCCGTAAACTCCGATCACCGAGACGGTACCCCCGTTGCGGCAGGCCATAATCGCTTGGCGCAACGCAATCGGTCTGTCTGTTTCCAACATCATCGCCTGCTTTGCGCGGTCGTAAGCGCCAACGAATCCAGGCGCGTGTGCTTCCAGCCCGACCGCATCGATGCAGGAGTCTGGCCCCCGCCCGCCAGTCATGTCCTTCAGAGCCTCGTAGATGTCGTTCTCTTCGTAGTTGATAGTCTCCGCGCCTGCCTTATCGCGTGCCATGCGCAGCCGGTCTGGAAAACGGTCGATCGCGATCACTCGTTCTGCTCCCAGCAAATAGGCGCTTTTCATGGCGAGTTGTCCCACCGGTCCACAACCCCATACCGCGATTGTGTCGCCGGGCTGGATATTGCACATTTCAGCGCCCATATACGCCGTTGGGAAGATGTCGGAGAGAAACAGCACCTGATCGTCCGTCAGTTCTTCCGGAACCTTGAGTGGGCCCACGTCCGCAAATGGCACGCGCGCGTATTCGGCTTGGCCTCCGGCATAGCCGCCGAGCATGTGGGAATAACCAAAAAGTCCCGACGGGGAATGCCCCCATAGTTTTTCAGCGATCCATGCGTTCGGGTTGGAGTTCTCACACAGCGAAAACATCCCGTGCTGGCAGGAGAAGCAGCCGCCGCACGCGATCGGGAACGGGACTACAACACGGTCGCCCTTTTGCAGATTCTTGACGCCCTTGCCCACCTCCATCACCTCACCCATGAATTCATGCCCCACAATATCGCCGCTTTCCATTGTGGGGATAAACCCGCCATACAAATGCAGATCGGAGCCGCAAATCGCCGTCGATGTGATTTTCACAATCGCGTCTCGCGGATTCAAAATCTCCGGGTCGGGTACATGTTGCACCCGCATATCCTGTTTGCCCATCCAACAGTTTGCTCTCATGGCTACTCCTTTTGTTTCGAAAACTCCAGAAATGGATGCTGCATCCCATCACCTACCGGGCCATCATGATCTCCTCTTGCCGCGTCGGCGGTTGCGCCGCATGCATGCCCGTATGAATACTCGCGTCGGATTTTGTGACCTCGCCGGTTTCCATAACCTGCTTGAATACGCGCAGGTCTTCCTCTACTTGCTGTCCTGGCTCCATGCCAATGAGCTTCGCGGCCTTTGCGGCAATTGCACCGCCGGGGGGCGAGTACTGCAGTTCCACCCTGACCAGCGTGCCCCGGCCTCCTGGCGCTCGTTCAAACCGCACCGACCCTGAGTTGTCCACATCGGAGCCCTCAACCGACCGCCACGCAATCATGGAATTTGGTTGATCGCTCACGATTTCCGCGTCCCACTCCACTGTCTTTCCAGCGGGACCCTTTGCCTTCCAGTGAGATCGCTTGTCTCCAGTCATCTGCACGGATTCCAGATAATTCATGAAGGTTGGCAGATTCTCAAAGTTGTGCCAGAACTGATATACCTCTTCAGGTGAGCGATTGACGGTCGTCGTCTTTGCCGCCCGAACCTGGCCATTCTTCGCCGTTGCTCCACGTCCAGAACTTTGACTGAACTGTTTCCCACAAAGGACGTCCAGAGCCGTTACGCCGAGTACTGCTGCCGTTGCCGCTGCAACTCTGGTCCGGTTGGAACTGTTCGACTTCAGCGCCGATCCGAGGTAGGCAAGATCCATCAGATCTCCCCCTACCCGGCTCCAGAGCCAGCCTTCCGGTCTTGCGTGTGACAGAATACCGACGCCGGCCGCGATCTCACGAATCCCATACATGCGCAACACAGCGTTTGTGTGATCTCCATCCCGCACGCCAATCAGCCTAGCCATTTTGCTTGGTGCGGCAACTTCCGCCAGCCCCAGTCCGATACTGAACCATCCCAGGCCTGTTGCAAGCCGCCCTTCTTTCGTGTTCTGCCTATCCTGATGCCGTTGTTTGATAGCCTGTTGCATCGCCATTGTTCACCTCGTTGAGTTCGCGAATCTGCCCCGTAGACGCTGGAGTATCCGGCTTCCACCGGGTGTTAACTGTGCCGTGACAAACGAACGGTAGCTCGTCAGGCTTGGCGGGCGCGCACCACTAAAATTTCAGCGGCAAGCTGACGGCTTAACCTTGAAGGCTTTCTTCCGTCAATGCAGACCAACAACGAAGCGTTCCGGCTCCCTGGGTCGACAACCAGGCCGGTTCCAGGCACTAAGCCCAAGCGCTTCATTTCCCGGAGCGCCGCGGGGTCCCGGTCTGAGACGCTGCTGA
This sequence comes from Bryobacterales bacterium, assembly GCA_038200305.1. Classification (GTDB taxonomy): domain Bacteria; phylum Acidobacteriota; class Terriglobia; order Bryobacterales; family Bryobacteraceae; genus JANXXV01. Next base: position 4,119 of record JBBPYD010000149.1, on the reverse strand, counting down.
TGACCGCCGGCACGCCGCAGGGCCACTTCGATAACGTGACCTCTTCCCGTACTGTAACCATTCCATCCCTTTCCGGAATGGCATGTCCATGAGGGTCCACATCCGGGTCTCCCAGTTTAGCCGCGATCCGGTCTTCCAGACGCTCAGAGATATAGTGTTCCAGGCGTTCTGCCTCGTCATGAACTTCATCCCAGGAAAAATCCAACACGTCGTGCAGGAATCGTTCCAGTAAACGGTGATGACGCAAGATCTCCAGAGCCCTGCGCTTCCCTAGCTCGGTCAGAAGCACGCCATGATGCTTTTCGTACTGAACAAAGGACGGCCGCTGTTTTGCAAGCTTTTGAAGCATACCAGTGACCGAAGCAGCCCGGATATCCAGATGTTCGGCCAATGCATTGCTGCTCACTCGAAGTTCTTCCGGACCGCTCAATTCCAGAACCGCCTTGAGGTAGTCGTCCACTGCCTCTGTCGTGGCCGGCATGCTTGGTTTAGTGGGCACTAAATCCTATCTTAGACTTGGCTGGGGCTTGTCTGCAAAGACCGCTGTGACACCAGGCAGTAGCTTGCGTCCGCTTCGGCTTCGATGTAATCTAAACTTTGTATAGCAAATTTAGCCTTACCTAATTACATGAACATACACTATTCCAGTCTTGCGCTGGCCTTGGCCGCTTTTGGCTTGTCTTCCAACTTACTCCGGGCGCAGGGCGAAACAACAAGCGCGATTGTAGGCTCGGTAAGCGATCGGACAGGCGCCGCGATAGCAGGCGCCAGGGTCACCATCATCAGCGCCGATAATGGCCTGAAGCGATCTGTGAAGACAGACGATGCGGGGCGCTTCAACTTTCCGCAACTCAAACCCGGTCCGTATTTGGTCAAGGCAGAAGCGGATAACTTTGAACCTCAGCAGAACAATTCCATCCTGGCTGGGCTTGGCCAAAAGCAAAGCGCCGATTTCACACTCAAAATCGCGGCCTCAAACCAAAACGTCACGGTCACTGAAGAATCGTCTCTTATCAACCCGCAAAATCCGAATACGTCCACCACTCTGAATTCCCGCGCACTCGAAAATCTCCCGAACGCAGGCGGTGATATGACCTACCCCATACAATTCGCAGCGGGCGCGCTGATGAACACCGCAGGGAGCGGGAACGATTTCGTTGGCGGAACCAACGGATACGGCAACGTGCAATTCAATGGCCTGCCCTCTCTATCGAATGGCTACATTGTCGACGGCTTGGAGACCAACGACCCACTGACCAATCTCAACAGCGGACTCTCCACGAACCTCGTTTTGGGGCTAAACTCCATCGCGGAGATGACGGTGAACACACTCTCTTTTTCCGTCGATCAGGGCCGCTACGGCGCCTCTCAGGTAAATTACATCACGAAATCCGGAACCAACCAATTCCACGGAAATCTCTACGAGCTTTGGAATGGTTCCAAGTTCAACGCCGCGAACTTCTTCATCAATTCCACCCCTGGCAATCGCAAGCCACGCTCCACCGTGAATCACTTCGGAGGCAGTCTGGGCGGACCAATCGTCCGCAACAAGCTCTTTTTCTTCTTTGATAGCGAATGGGTCCGAATCGCGCTGCCCATCGTCTCGGCAACCACAGTCCCCACGCCCGCATTCCAGAATTATGTGTTGCGGCAGCTAACGGCGGGCGGTACAGATTCCATCACCGGATCGATCTACCGGCCCAGCCCGCAATCGGTCCCGTTCTATCAAAAGATGTTTTCGCTTTACAAGAGCACAGCGGGAACGCCTCTCGCCGTCCTGGGGTGCCCTTTCAACACAGGCGGTAGCCCGGCAGTAGGCAATCCGCCCAATGGGAATGGCTGCGCGAATCGCCGTACCATCTCCCAATCCAGTTCCGATTCCGAGCAAGTCCAGACGGGCCGCCTGGACTACAACATCAGCGAAAACAACACGGCCTGGTTCCGCTTTCAGCAGGACAATGGTCTGCAGGCTGCCTACACGGACCCGATCAATCCCCTGTTCAACGCGATATCGCCACAACCGCTCTACTCGTTTGCATCGGGTTTCACCCACGTTTTCTCACCGCGTCTGGTGAACTACTTCAACCCTGCGTTCTCCTGGTATGAAAGTCTCTTCGGTCCCAGTGACTTTCAGAAAACGCTAGATGCTTTTCCCATCGTGTTGCAAGGCAGCGGAGCCAATGCGCCGTTCACCACTCTAGGAGGACTTAATGACACATGGGTACAAGGCCGGCGCGCCACCCGTTTTTTCATCAACGACAATCTGGCTTGGAGCCTCGGCGCGCATGAGCTGCGGTTCGGAACCAACACCAGAATCCTGCGGCTGAACGACTATGATTTCGGCCAGGGAGTGGTTCCGGTGGTGAATTACGCCACCCTGCCGCAATTCATTTATGGAGTTGCATCCACCGCCTCCAAGATATTCCCTCTGGCCAATTCACAACCATACAATTTTCTCAACCTGGACCTCTACGCCCAAGACACCTGGAAGCTCACCCCGGCGATCACTTGGACCTTCGGCCTGCGTGCGGCCCACAACTCCAATCCGGTGAATCCGCACAACGCAGTGGCGCGGCTACCGGGATCGTTCGATGCGATTTCCCATGACGTCAACCAGCCTCTCAACGCAGCCATTCGCGGGAACCTCAACACCATCTTCGCCGCCACGCCATTAGCGATCCTGCAACCGAGAACCGCCATCGCCTGGCAGATAGCATCAAACACGGTGTTGCGCATGGGCTTTGGTTTGTTCAGCGACATTTTGCCCGGCAGTGTTGTGGACCTTGTCGGCGTGAATCCTCCGTATTCGACAACCTTCCAGGGCGGTCTGCTGGGCAATGTGGGCGGGTCGGCGATCGCTCCGGGTGTTCCGGACAGCGCCGTTGATGCCGCCATCGCCGCCAACAGAACATTCACTTCCGGTTTTGCGCAAGGCCAACTCTCCTGCGCCTCTCCAATTTCAAATGCAAACACCTGTCTTCAGCCCATTGCGATCACGGCCGTTCCGGATGGCAAGCTCCGCGCGCCTTACAACATGCAATGGAGCTTTGCTCTCGAACGGCAGATCGCCTCCACCCTCCATTTGCGAGCCCAGTATGTCGGCACGCGTGCCGTCAACCAGCCCTACCAGACACAGGTGAATGGCTATCAAACCGTGTGTGACGGATGTTTTGCGCCGTTCCCCTTTGGACATCCGAAAGATCCTCGATTTGGCGCCGTCACCCAACTCAATACCGGCGCGAACAGTCATTACCATGGTCTCCAGTTGACTGGAGACAAGCGGCTTTCAAATGGATTGCAGGTCCAGGCAAACTACAGTTGGAGCCGTTGTATGGACACCGTGTCGAACGGAGGATTCCTGCCCTTTTCCGCCGGAGGAATCGTCTCGCCCCTGCCTGGACAACTGCGTCGCCAATACGGACCTTGCGACTACGACGTCCGGCACAATTTCACGGCGCAGTACGTCTACCAGATTCCGGTCAAGGTGCGCGGCCAGATGCTGGGTTACGCCGTAAATGGCTGGCAGGTATCCGGAGCCGTGTTCCGGCGCAGCGGAATTCCCTTTTCCGTCCTGAGCTCTCCCTACTCCGCCAATGGAAATGGAATCGCGCAGGGCGGCGGCCCTCAATACGCCAGCGTCGTGTCCGGCGTACCGCTCTATTCGCATCAGTCCATTCCCGGAGTGACGCAGCTCGGAACCATTCAATGGCTCAACCCCGATGCCTTTGTCTCTTCGGTGGATCCAAGCACGGGCAATTGTGTAGGCGGCGATACCCCAGAGAACTGCCAATTTGGCAATCTCGGCCGCAACGCACTGCGCGGCCCTCTCTTTACGTCGAGTGATTTCTACATCACCAAGTGGTTTGCCGTAAGTGAGCGCATAAAGCTGCGCATCGACGGGCAGTTTTTTAACGTCTTGAATCATCCGAATTTCGGCCTACCCGTTTTGGGATACGCCGGCATCTCGGGAAATCGCTCCACGCAAACTGGATTCGGAGCGCTGACCTATACAACGGCGCCTCCGACCGGACTGCTCGGTGTCGGCCTGGGCGGCGATAGCTCACCCCGTATGATCGCGTTCCAGGCTCGCCTGGAGTTTTAGAATCACGACTCCAATCC